>CAZVNY010000006.1:0-25036 GCA_964628785.1 uncultured Thiobacillus sp. | reverse complement strand
GGGGATACTGGGCCTGCGGGGCCTGTATGCGGACTACCTGCTCTGCCCCGCGGTGAGCGTCTTCAATCTCGTCGGCCTGGCCAAGTTGACGGCCTCCCTGTGGCCTTACCTGGGCCTGGCCTTGTTACTTCTGGTCCCCGGTGGGAAGGCGGGAAAAACCCATGCTGTGCAGGCCTGAAAAGATTTTTGCCTTGCCTGCAAAGGCCCATTGGGCAATGGCCGTTGCCAAAACACCGCCACACCAGGTCACGACGAAGCGCAAGAGCAGTTCGCCGGAGCCGGCGTAGCTTTGCCGGTCCCTGCTCAGCAAAAACTGCAGGGCGGAGAATTCATGTCCGTATTTGTCGATGTGCCCGGCCAAACCCAGCTGTAGCAGGGCGTAGCCCAGGGGCAGGGTGACTACGAGCCAGAGCAACGCCAAACCCAGACCGCGTCCGGCCCTGGCCAGACTGCTCGCAAACAGGCTGACGGCAACGGCGAAGAGCAAGCCGGCGCCGGAAAGCACCACCAGGGCATGGCCACGACCCTCCCGGGCCATGAGCTCGGTGAGGTTGTCCGTGGCTGCCTGTACCACCACCACCCAGTAGGCCAGGGCCAGCAACAGGACCAGGGTAATGCCCAGTTGACGCAGCCCGGGCAGGAGGCGATGGGCGATGAGGGCAAGGGCCAACCAGCTGCCCGCCGTGAGCAGTACCGAGATCAAGGCGAAGAGAACCGACAGGCGGGCAAATGGCTCCAGTTGCCAGGGCCAGTGCAGTATGGGACTGCCCACCAAATCGTGCACACTTTCATCAGGCACTGCCAACATGACCAGGACGGCAGCCAGCATGGCATGCAACAGGGTGGCCGGCAGAAAGCGTTTTTGCAGCCAACTGCCGTGGCCCAGCCCTTGCCCCAGGGCCGCCGGGAGGCCGGCGAAGCAAAACCAGAACACGGAAAGCAACGCTGCGGACAGCCACGGATAACGGGGATCTATGAGCTCACGCAGGTTGTAGGGCAGGCCGCTGACCCTGGGCATGAGGACAAACAAGAACGTGCCGACAGCAAGGCCCAAACCCAGGACCCACCAGGAGATACCCAGGGCCTTGCCTGAGCCCTTGTCGCGCACTTTGGCAAGGCCCGGGACAACCGCCACGGGTCTTGCCGAAACGGATGGACTGTATCCCGATTTTTTGTCCGGCCGCGCCTGTGGCACAGCCCGCATGCGCAGCCGCAGGAAGCGGAAAAGGGCATAGCCGAAAAATCCTCCCAGGCTTTCCAGCACCATGTCCGTGGTGTCGGCCACCTTCCCCGGCAACAGCATCTGGCCAAACTCGATGCCCACCGCCGTAGCCAGCATGAGAAGAATGGCCGCAAAAGCGGCGTAGCTGCGCCATAACCAGGGCAGGCCTGCAACCAGCCAGGCCAGCAGGGCACCCAGGGGCGCGAAAAAGAGCAGCTTGTGCAGCATCTCGGTGATGGCGCGAAACTCGCTACCGTAGAAATAGCTTTCCAGGGGCATGCGCCATAGAAATCCGATCCGCTCCTGCACGAAACCCGCATCGGTCCGGAAATCGAAGGGATACCAGAACACGGCCATGAGCACGGCCAGCCAGACCGGCAACAGGATGAGGGCGTATGCGTTCACACCTTTGCGTCCCCTGGAGGCAGGGGTAGCCCGCACCGGAGCGGGACCATGCCGGGCCAGGCGGCTGCCCAGCAACACCCCCAGAGCGGCCCCCAAGGCCGCCGTGAGGATGTCGGTGACATCACTCACCCGGGAATAAACGAACAACTGCAGCACTTCCAGCACTACGGCGGCCGCCAGGGTCATCCGCCAGGCCCTGAAACCGGAACGCCCCGCGGACAGGCGCCAGAGCAGGGCCAAGGGCGCCCAGAGCAGGACGTCGCTCAGCATCTCGTAGGCCAATTCCACAGGCGCATGGGGCAAGGCCATGAAGGGAATGAGATGCAGCTTGCCCGCACGCCATTTGTGGAAGATCTCCACGCCACTGAGGGTGAGGTCCAGGGGCAGCACGCCATAGGCAAACACCAGCAGCAGATAGGCCCAGGCCAGTTTGTCCGCCGTTTCCGTTGCCGGCCTGTCCTTCCGCCAGCTGGACAACCAGGCCATCCAGCGCCCCCCCAGGCCCCACCACGCGGCAATGCCCAGCAGCCCCCCCAGGGTTTCGGCCAGGACATCGTTGCGATCCGTACTGCGGGGCGGGAAGAACAACTGGGTGAATTCGATGCCCAGGGTCAGGAAAAAGGCCGCCACCGCCAGCACCAGGGAGATGAGCAGGCGAAAGGCAAGACTGCGGCCATGGCCCAGGGCCCCGGTGAAGAGAAAGGTCAGGGGGATGAAGAGCAACAGGTTGGTGGCCCAGTCCGTACGGGAACCACTCCCCGGCTGGGCCATGATGTGGGGAAAACGGCCCAGGGCCTCATCCAGAGGCAGCGACTGATACTGCAACGGCACCAGGCTGCCGTAGATGACGAAGGCCAGGTAGGCCAGGCCCAACCACCCAAGCAGGGCCCGGTTGTCCACTTTCATGGCGCGTCGGGCAGCAGGCCCCGCTGCCGCAGCCAGGCCTGCAGGGGGGCCGGGCCCGGCTGATCATAGGCCCCCGCCAGGCCTGCACGTCGAGGCTGGCCGGCAAAGTCCACCTCCCTGCCGGGTAGATCCCGCCAGTCCTCCAGGACCCGCACCCGGTGCAGACGGGCCTGGGCCCGGGGCGAGAGGTCTGCCTGGGCCAGGGCGGCGTAGGGCAGCACGAGCAGGCCCTGGGCCCGCTCATGGCCGCCCGTGTGGTTGTCCCATTGCTCGCCGCCGAGCACGGGCCGGGCGGCAAACACCAGGTTGCCCGCCACCACCTGAGGCCAGGCGTTGTCCTCCCTGACCCGGACGCTGATGCCGTTGTGGGCGGCCAGGACGGTGTTGTGCAGCACGGCCACCTGCCGGGGCACGTCGTTGTGGGGCTGGATGCGGATGGCGTCCGGGCCCTGGGTGACGAAGACGTTGTCGTACAGGGCCAGGTTGCCTTCACCCTGGAACAGGGATTTCCCCGGGTTGTGCCAGAACAGGTTGCCATGGACGAGATAACGGTCTTCCTGCCCGGGCCCGCTCAGGGGCAGGTGGCCCACCAGCACATTGGGCCGGGGCGCCGGGCCGGGCACGCCCTGGGCCTTGCTGAAGAAGTTGTGCCGGATCACCGTGTCGTGGCGCAGCTCCGGCTCCGGCATGTGCTCCGGACGGGGCAGCTGGTGCTTGATCTGCAGGTTGTAACCCAGGGTGTGGCTGACCTGGTTGCCTTCTATGAGACCGGCGACGAAGGGGGCGCGGCCATCGGAATTGCCCAGATACAGGCCCGTGCCCACCCGCTCGATGCGGTTGCCCCGGATCACCCAACCGAAGGCCGGACACTTGCTGGAAATGCCCACGTTCTGCTGATGGGCGGCATGGTCGTGGATGTACAGGTTTTCCAGGGTGACGAAGTGGGCAAAACGGGCGTGGCCCTCCGCCTTGACGGCGTCCACGAACAGGTTGCGCCCGTCCAGCTCCAGGTTGCGGATCTGCACATGGGCCACGTCCACCAGGCTCACGGTATTGGCGCCGGCCCGGGCCGGAAAACGGGCCCGGGGACCCCGGGCAGGGCCCTGGATGACGATGGGGGCATCGGCCCGGCCCTGCAGGCCGTGCAGGGGCAGGCCCCGGGTGTACTCCCCCGCTGTCAGAAGCAGACGGTCACCGGCCTGGAGCCGGGGCAGGATGTCGCGGTAATCCTCCGGCCCCGCCGCATAGTCCGCCGCCAGGGCCCCTCCCCGGAGCAGCATGAGCCCCAGCAGACAGAGAATGGCCAGCCAGGCCCGGATAAAGAGGCGGCCCTTTGACGCGGGGGAACCCCGATCAAATCCGTCATCGCGCGCAGCGAAGCGACGGGGCGATCCAGAAGCGATTGATTTCGCATGGATTCTGGATTGCCGCACTACGCGCGCAATGACGGCAAGGGATTTGTTCAGCGTTTCCGAAGGAGGTCGGACGGAGTGCGCGAGGTCCGCCCCACTGCCAGCCAGCTGCGAATCCCCCCTGCCTGTCGTTTGCCAAAGGGAGGGTACGAACCTCATCGCTCGGGGGAGGCGCAGGGTACGTCCTGCCCCACCGCCGCCAGGTCCAGGCTGTTTTCCAGCCGGCGCAGCAGGCACTGCACGCTCTGGCGACCCGTATCCAGGACGATGTCCGCCGTTTCCATGTAGAGGGGATGGCGTTGTGCGTACAGCTCCTTGAACTTCTGCAGGGGGTCGTTGGTCTGCAGCAGGGGGCGATTCTTGTCGTAGCGGGTACGCATGAACAATTCCTGGGGCGTGCCCCGCAGATAGACCACGGTACCCCGGCCCTTCAGCCATCTGCGGTTTTCCGGGCGCAGGATGGCACCGCCCCCGGTGGCCAGGACGACGCCTTGCCGCTGGGTCAGGTCATCGATGACGCACATCTCCCGTTTGCGAAAGCCCTCCTCGCCCTCGATCTCGAAGATGGTGGGGATGGAGACACCGCAACGGGCGATGATTTCGTGGTCTGAATCCACGAATTCCAGCTCCCGGCTGCGGGCCAGCTGCCGGCCGATGGTGGTCTTGCCTGCCCCCATGAGGCCCACGAGGAAGATATTGCAGCTGGGGATCATGACCTTTGTCTATGGGCGAGCAGGCGCCCCACGGCCGCCTTCAGGGCACCATCCGGCAGCACGGCATCCAGCTCCCGGAAGGCCTGCACGCCCGCGGCGGGCATGTCCTGTTTTTCCGGGGGTTCCGGCGCCGCCCAGTCGGCACGCACCTTGACCCGGATGCCGTGCACCGGGGCCGCCGTCTGGGACAGGGCCTGGGCCACCCCCCGGGCCTGGGCCCGCACCCGGCTGGCGGCCGCGCCATTGCCACAGAACACCACGGCGGTGTCCCCCTGCACACTGGCCACGCTGCAGACCCGGGCCACGGCGGCCGGCACCACCGCGGCGAAGCGGCGGTTGAGCTGGCGCATGCGCTGGGCCTCGGGCAGGACCACGGCAAACTGGCGTTCTGTTGCCAGCAGCCCATGCAGGCGGACAAGGGGTGAAGGCTGGAAGGACAAGGGGCTTAAGTCTGGGCCAAACGGGGCTATGGTAACATTCACCGGTTTTCCCAACCCCCTCCAACTCCTTCATTTTTCATGATTTCCAACCTTCTGAAGAAAGTCTTCGGCAGCCGCAATGACCGTCTGTTGAAACAGTACCGGGGCGTGGTCGCCAAGATCAATGCCCTGGAATCGTCCATCCAGCAACTGTCGGACGAAGCCTTGCGCGCCAAGACCAGCGAATTCAGGGAAAGGTTGGCCAAGGGGGAAAGCCTGGATGCCCTGCTGCCCGAGGCCTTCGCCGTGGTCAGGGAGGCGGCGGTGCGGGTGTATGGCATGCGCCACTTCGATGTCCAGCTCATCGGCGGCATGGCCCTGCACCACGGCAAGATTGCGGAGATGCGCACCGGCGAGGGCAAGACCCTCATGGCCACCCTGGCCGCCTACCTGAATGCCCTGCCTGGCCAGGGGGTGCACATCGTCACCGTGAACGACTACCTGGCCAACCGGGACGCGGAGAGCATGGGTCGCATCTACGGTTTTCTCGGTCTTGCCACCGGCGTGATCCTGTCCCAGCAGGACCACGAGACCAAGCAGGCCGCCTACAACGCCGACATCACCTACGGCACCAACAACGAATACGGCTTCGACTACCTGCGCGACAACATGGTGTTCAGCCCGGAGCAACGGGTGCAACGCAAGCTCAACTTCGGCATCGTGGACGAGGTGGACTCCATCCTCATCGACGAGGCCCGCACGCCGCTGATCATCTCCGGCCAGGCCGACGACAACGTGGCGGTGTACGAGGCCATGAACGTGGTGCCGCCCCGGCTGGAGCGGCAGGAACGGGAGATCAAGAACGACGAGCCCAAAGAAAAGCACTGTGCCGAGGGCGACTATCTGGTGGACGAGAAGGCCCACCAGGTCACCCTCACGGAGCGGGGCCACGAGCGGGTGGAGGCCATCCTCACGGAGATCGGCCTGCTGGCCCCGGGCACCAGCCTCTACGACGCCGCCAACATCACCCTCATGCATCACGTCTATGCCGCCCTGCGGGCCCATGTGCTGTACCACCGGGACCAGCACTACGTGGTGCAGAACAACGAGGTGGTCATCGTGGACGAATTCACCGGCCGCCTCATGCAGGGCCGGCGCTGGTCCGACGGCCTGCACCAGGCGGTGGAGGCCAAGGAAGGGGTGAACATCCAGCGGGAGAACCAGACCCTGGCCGCCATCACCTTCCAGAACTACTTCCGCATGTACCAGAAGCTGTCGGGCATGACCGGCACGGCGGACACCGAGGCCTACGAGTTCCAGCAGATCTATGGCCTGGAGACGGTGATCATCCCCACCAACAAGCCCATGATCCGGGATGACAGAAACGACCTGGTGTATCGCACCGCCGACGAGAAGTGGCAGGCGGTCATCGCGGACATCCGGGACTGCCACAAGCGGGGACAGCCGGTGCTGGTGGGCACCACCTCCATCGAGGTGAACGAATTCCTCTCCAGCCTGCTGAAAAAGGAAGGCCTGGCCCACCAGGTGCTGAACGCCAAGCAGCATGCCCAGGAGGCCCAGGTGGTGGCCGAGGCGGGCCTGCCCGGGGGTATCACCATCGCCACCAACATGGCGGGCCGGGGCACGGACATCGTCCTGGGTGGCGCCATCGTCAAGCGCCTGGACATGATCCGGGAGGCGGAGAACCTGGACGCAGCGGAAAAGGAGCGCCGCATAGAGGCCGAGAAGGCCGCTTGGCAGCAGCTCCACGACCGGGTCATCGCCGCCGGCGGCCTGCACATCATCGGTACCGAGCGCCATGAATCCCGGCGGGTGGACAACCAGCTGCGCGGCCGTTCGGGCCGTCAGGGCGACCCGGGCTCCTCGCGTTTCTATCTGTCCCTGGACGATCCCCTGTTGCGCATCTTCGGTGGCGAGCGCCTGAAGTCCATCATGGATCGCCTGAAGATGCCCGAGGGTGAGGCCATCGAACACGCCATGGTGAACCGCTCCCTGGAGTCCGCCCAGCGCAAGGTGGAGCAACGCAACTTCGACATCCGCAAGCAACTGCTGGAATACGACGATGTGGCCAACGACCAGCGCAAGGTCATCTACAGCCAGCGCAACGAGCTGCTGGAGGCGGAGGACGTCTCCCAGGGCGTGGCTGGCATGCATGCCCAGGTCCTCAACGACACCATCAACGAATTCATGCCCCCGGGCAGCATGGCCGAGCAGTGGGACACCCAGGGCCTGAGCCAGACCCTGGCCGGGGAATTCCAGCTCCACTGCCCGGTGCAGGAATGGCTGGATGCGGACGAGCGTCTGGATGAACAGGGGGTGCGGGGCAGGGTGGCGCAGCTGGCCAGCCAAGTCTACGCGGAGAAGGCAGCCCTGGCCGGCGAGTCCAACCTGCGCCAGTTCGAACGCGCCATCCTGCTGCAATCCCTGGACAACCATTGGCGTGAACACCTGGCCGCCATGGATCACCTGCGCCAGGGTATCCACCTGCGGGGCTATGCCCAGAAGAACCCCAAACAGGAATACAAGCGGGAGGCCTTCGAACTGTTCGAGCGCATGCTCGCCACCATCACCCGGGAAGTGGCCCAGATCACCCTCACGGTGCAGATCCGCAGCGAGGCCGACGTGGAGGCGGTGGAACAGCAGGAAGCGGCCGTCAGCAACGTGCAGTATCACCACGCCGACTACGACGAGGCCCTGGGCGCCGGTAGCGAAGACCAGGCCCCGGGCGGAGCCCAGCCCCAGCACCGCGCCTTCCCCAAGGTGGGCCGCAACGAGCCCTGCCCCTGCGGTTCCGGCAAGAAGTTCAAGCATTGCCACGGGGCGTTGAGTTAGGGAAACGCTGAACAAATCCCTTGCCGCCATTGCGCGCGTAGCGCGGCAATCCAGAAGCCATGTGCAAGCAATAACACCTGGATCGCCGCGTCGCTTTGCTCCTCGCGATGACGGGTTAATCAGCGTTGCCTTAGGCAAACAGCGATTTTTCCTCATCTTCGTGCCGCAACGTCGTTCCCCCTGTTGCTGCCGCTGACTGGCCCAGGCAGGCGGGGCTGAGGATTAAAATTCGGTATCTGCCCGCACAGAAATCCCTGTCCCGCCATGGAAACCTACAAGCTCGTCCTGCCAGGGCATTTGAACCACTATGGCTACCTCTTCGGCGGCAACATGCTGAAGTGGAGCGACGAAGTGTCCTGGATCGCCGCCAGCCGGGATTTTCCCGGTTGCAAGTTCGTCACCGTAGGCATGGACCAGGTCACGTTCAAGAAGAGCGTGCGCCAGGGCAGCATCCTGCGTTTTGCCGTAAACCGGAGTGCACAGGGGCACACCTCGGTGCGCTATCGGGTGGAAGTATTTTGCGACGACATCGACAGCGGTGCCGAAAACCCGGTATTTGCCACCACGGTGAGCTTCGTGTGCGTGGATGCCGAGGGCAGGAAGACGCCCCTGCCCCAGCCCCTAATCAGTCCCTAACCAGCCCCTGACATTGAGTTCATCCGGCAGATACCCGACAATAGCACTCAACTATTGCACGGAGTCACTCGATGCCCTACTTCATTTTCAAGGTTGGTCCACTGAATATTCTGGAAAAACAGGGCCAGGCCGAAAGTTTCAAGGAGGCCAAGGCCATCGCCAACGCACTGCGCAAAGGTCTGGATCCCAAAATGGGTCAAGTGGTGAAGATGATCTTCGCCGAGGATGAAATGCAGGCCGAAGAAACCCTGCAGCAACCCCGGGAACTGGACAACAGCCTGGCTGGGGATGACTGGTAGCGCCGACGCTTCACCCTGTCCTGTCCCTGCCCCCTGCCCTGCCCATGTCCGGCTATAACGAAGTTGCCTACAAGGAAGCCCGGGATTCCGCCATCCATCTGAAGTGCCCCTTCGAGCGGGCCCTGCTGTCCCGCTGTGTCAACTGCTCCGCCGCCCGGCGCCTGCTGCTGGCGGAACGGGAGGCCATCAGTTGTTCCGATGAAGAGGCCAATGCCCGCTGCAAGGTCTTCTTTGATGCCCTGCACCAGAACGCGCGTTTTGCCCTGCACATGGACCCGAATCAGCCCTGGCCCTTTGGCAAGGAGATCCGTGCCCAGTGTGGTGGCGTACGCGGACTCCAGGCCGCCATGGGCTATGCCGGCGCAGAATCCGCCGATGTGGCGGCCCTGGTGCGGGAGGGGGTGCAGCGCTTCGAGCGCATCGACGCCTTTCCCTACTCGGAGATCATGCGCGGCGTGGTGCACTACGAGCCACGCAAAAAGCGTTCCTGAGCGCTGCTTTTTCCGCGCCATCCCTCGCCTGCCGGACCCCAGGACTGACCTGGTCTACAGAGGGTCCAGCCGTCGGCAGCAGGCAGGGGCAGCAATGTTGCGCCCCAGCAGCAAGACCTTGAACAGCTCCCCCATCTCATGGGGCTGCACCAGCTTTTGCACCCCCTGGGCCCCGCGCAGGTAATCCGCTGTGCCGGGTGTCAGGGTGGCCAGCTGCTGCAAAAGCCCCGCATCGAGAAGAAAGCGGCCCTGATTCGTATACGCCAGTAATTCCAGGCCCGCCGCCTCAGCCGCGGCGGCCACGGCGCTGAAATCCACATGGGCGGTGATGTCCGCCAGCCCCGGCAGGAAGAACGGATCGTCCAGGCTGTGGTGGCGGTAATGCACCCTCAGGGTGCCGGTATGGCGCTGGGGGTGATAGTACTCGGCCTGCTTGAAGCCATAGTCCGCCAGCAGCACCAAGCCCTGCTCCAGGCAGGCGGCCAGACTGGCCATGAGGGCCGGGGCCGCCAGATTCACTTCCGAAAGATAGGGGGCGGTCACCGGCAGTCGGGCCGCAGCATGGGCCAGGGCGTCTGAAGTCATGGCGCCATCCGCCCAGGCCAGCGCTCCGCCACGCCAGACCACACCCCGCTCCTGTACAGCGTCTGCGCTCCAGTGCAGCAGATGCACCGGCAGGGCATCCAATACTTCGTTGCCCAGTATCACGCCCCGCAAGCCTTGTGGCAGCTCGTCCAGCCAACGTGTCCGGGCCAGGAGTCCCGGGGCCTCTGCGGCCAGCAGGTCGTGTTGACGCCGACGCAGCTCCGGGCTCAGCTCCAGGATGAGGTAACGCCGGGGCAGGCATTGCAGTTGCTCCAGTGCCAGCAACACGTCCACCGCCAGGCGTCCGCTGCCAGCACCCAGCTCCAGGATGTCGCCACCGGTCTGGCGCAGGACCTCCGCCACCACCCTGGCCAGGGTACGGCCGAACAGGGGGGAAATTTCCGGAGCCGTGACAAAATCGCCTCCCGGACCGAATTTGGCCGCTCCTGCGGCGTAATAACCCAGGCCCGGGGCGTACAGCGCCAATTCCATGTAACGACTGAAGGAGAGCCAGCCACCGGCCTGCTGGATGGCCTCTTGCATGTGATGCAGCAGACGCTGACTGTGGGCCAGCGCCTCCCGGTCGGGAGGGGGAAGGCTGGAAGACAGATGTGCAGACATGGTGGCTGTGCTAGGTTTGATCTGCATCATAACTGTTGAGTCGTCATGATCGTTGCCATTCTCGGTGCCGGCCCCGCCGGCATGTCCTGCGCCAATGCCTGCCTGTCCTTCGGATTGGATCCGGTGGTCATCGAGCAGGACGATCACCTGGGTGGGGCCCAGCGCAGCAACTTCCATCCCAACCTGTGGCTGCTGGGCTCCCCCAGCGAAAGTGGCCAGGAGCTCACCCGCCGGCTGGTGACCCATTATGGCCAGCTCGGGGCGGCCACCTTGTTGTCCACCCACTTGCGCGGGCTGGAGGCCTGTGCCCAGGGTCTGCTTCTGCATCTGCACGGTCCGGCAGGACCCCGGGGTCTGGTGGCACAGGCCCTGGTCATTGCCAGCGGCATGCGCCCCTATGCCACGACGGAGCTGGAGGCCCTGGCGCGCAGCAGCGAACGGGTCATCATCGGTCCCCTCAACGATCGCATCAGCGACCAGGTACGGGACGCCCGGGTGCTCATCCTGGGGGGCGGCGACAATGCCCTGGACCACGCCCTGTTCCTGGCGGAGCGGGACAATCACGCCCAGGTCTGTACCCGGGGGGAATTCTCCGGCCGGGAGGCCCTGTTGGCCGCCTGTCGCCAGCGTCCGGAGATCGCCCTCAGGCCCCATTGCCGGCCAGTGCGACTGGAGGCCGATGCTGCGGGGGTGAGGGCGGAATGGCCCCAGGGGGTCTGGCAGGATTACGACTGGCTGCTGGTGATGTACGGCTACAAGCCCAACAGTGAAGTGGTGGAACGCTTCCCTGTGGCTCTGCGCCCCCAGCGGCTGGACTCCGGACATGTGCAGGTGGACACCTGGCAGCGCACCAATGTGCCCGGCATCTACGCCGCCGGCGATGTCACCGACAACGTCCAGCCCGCCATCCCCACGGCCATCGCCCAGGGCCTGGCGGCGGCCAAGGCCATCGAGCGCGACTGGAAGACCGGACGCCTGGGGGGGGATCAGGCCAGTCCGTGATACTGCTGGTACCAGGCCACCCAGTTGGCCAAGCCAGTGGCCAGCTCGGTCCTGGGCTCGAAACCCACATCCCGTTTCAGGTCGTCGATGTTGGCATAGGTGGCCACCACGTCGCCGGCCTGCATGGGCAGGAAGTTCTTCTCCGCCTCCCGGCCTATGGCGTCCTCGATGGTCTTGATGAAGGTCATCAGCTCCACGGGCTGGTGGTTGCCGATGTTGTACACCCGATAGGGCGCATAGCTGGTGCCTGGGTCCGGGCTGTCGGTGCTGAAATCCGGGTTGGGCGTGGCAATGCGATCCAGTACCCGCACGGTGCCTTCGGCGATGTCATCCACATAGGTGAAGTCCCGCTGCATGCGGCCCTGGTTGAAGACATCGATGGCGCGGCCTTCCAGGATGGCGGAGGTGAACAGCCAGGGCGACATGTCCGGCCGGCCCCAGGGACCGTATACCGTGAAGTAGCGCAGGCCCGTGGTGGGCAGGCCATACAGGTGGCTGTAGGTGTGGGCCATGAGCTCGTTGGCCTTCTTGCTGGCGGCATACAGGCTCACCGGATGGTCCACGTTGTCGTGTACCGAGAAGGGCATGCGGGTATTGGCGCCATAGACGCTGGAGGAGCTGGCATAGACGAAGTGCTCCACGCCGTTGTGGCGGCAGCCCTCCAGCAGGTTGCCGAAGCCCACCAGGTTGGTCTGCACATAGGCATAGGGGTTCTTCAGTGAATAGCGCACCCCGGGCTGGGCCGCCAGGTTGATGACCCGCTGGGGTCTCTCCGCGGCAAACAGGTCTTCCACCGTCATGCGGTCGGCGATGTCGCCGCGCACGAACTTGAAATTGCCGTAGGGCTTCAATTGCTCCAGACGCGCCAGCTTCAGCCTGGGGTCGTAGTAGTCGTTGAGGTTGTCGATGCCGACGACTTCATCGCCCCGCTTGAGCAGGAGCTGGGCCACGTGCATGCCGATGAAACCGGCGGCACCGGTGAGCAGTACTTTCATGTTGTGGGTCTCCCTTGTCGGAAGGCCGGATTCTAGCCGCTAGAATCCGGGCATGCGCGTCCTTTATGCCCTGGCCTGGCTGCTGGCCCTGCCCTTCGTCTTTCTCTACCTGCTCTGGCGCAGTCGGCGTCAGCCCGCCTATCTGCGTCATTGGGGGGAGCGCCTGGGCCTGGCCCCCCGCTCAGGCTACCGGCCGGTGATCTGGCTCCATGCCGTCTCCGTGGGGGAGACACGGGCCGCCGCCCCCCTGGTGCAGGCCTTGCAGCGCCAGTACCCCGGGCACGCCATCCTGCTCACCCACGCCACCCCCACCGGCCGGGCCACCGCGTACGAGTTGTTTGGCAACAAGGTACGCCGCGCCTATCTGCCCTACGACTTCCCGCCCCTGGTGGAACTGTTCCTGGCCCGGGTGCGGCCCGAAGTCGGCATCATCATGGAAACCGAGATCTGGCCCGGCCTGTTTCGTGCCTGCCGCCTGCGGGACATCCCCGTGCTGCTGGTGAATGCCCGCTTGTCGGAGCGTTCCGCCCGAGGTTATGGACGATTCGCCAGATTGACCCGTGCGGCCTTGCAGGACCTGCGGGCCATTGCTGCCCAGAGCGAGGCGGATGCAACGCGTCTGCAGGCCCTGGGCGCGACGGACGTGCACGTCACCGGCAATCTCAAGTTCGACGTCACCCCGCCCCCGGACACCGCCATCAAGGCGGAAGCCCTGCAAAGGCTGTTTGCCGGGCGCTTCGTGTTTCTCTGCGCCAGCACCCGGGAAGGGGAGGAGGTCCTGCTCCTGGATGCCCTGGGGGAGTTGCCCGCCGACGTGCTGCTGGTGCTGGTGCCCCGCCACCCCCAGCGCTTCGACGCGGTGGCGGAGCTGCTGCGCAACCGGGGGGTGCGGCATGTACGCCGCAGCACCGGGGAGGCCCCCGAGACCACCACCGAGGTATTCCTGGGAGACAGCATGGGGGAGATGGCCGCCTTTTATGCCGCCGCCCAGCTGTGTTACGTGGGCGGCAGCCTGGTACCCCTGGGGGGGCAGAACATGATCGAAGCGGCGGCGGCGGGCTGTCCCGCCCTCTTCGGTCCCCACACCTGGAATTTTCTCGAGGCCGCGGAACAGGCCGTTGCCCGGGGTGCGGCGCGACGGGTGGCAGACGGCGCGGAACTGCGCGCGGCCCTGCTGGAACTGCGTCAGGACACCGCTGCCCGGCAGGCCATGGCGGCCGCCGGCCTGGCCTTCACGGCAGCCAACCGGGGGGCCGTGGAGAAGGTCCTGGCGCTGGTGCGAGGGGCCTGATTGCGCGGGTCGGGCCCGCGTCAGAAGCGAAGGGAAACGCGGATCAAATCCGTCATCGCGCGGAGCGAAGCGACGTGGCGATCCAGAAGTTGTTGATATCGCATGCATCCTGGATTGCCGCGCTGCGCGCACGATGACGGCAAGGGCTTTGTGCAGCGTTTGCGAAGGGCCGCTGCCCCTACTCCAGCAGGGCGTCCAGGGCCCGGATGTCGTCCATCTTCAGGATGCCCGCCGCGGACTTGAGCTGCAGTCCGGCCAACAGGGTCTGATAACGGGCGGCGGCCAGGTCCCTTTGCGTGGAATACACCAGCTGTTGGGCATTGAGCACGTCCACCCGGGTGCGCACCCCCACCTCCAGGCCCAGCTTGGTGGACTTGAGCTGGGCCTCACTGGAGACCAGGGCCTGTTCCAGGGCCGTGACCTGGGCCTCGCCGGAGACCACTCCCAGGTAGGCCTGGCGGGCGGTCAGGGCACTCTGGCGGCGGGCGCTGTCCAGGTCGTAACGGGATTTTTCCTGCTGGGCCACCGCCTGACGCACCCGGGAGGACACCGCCCCGCCCTGATACAGGGGCAGGTTCAGTTCCAGTCCCACCACGCCGGAGCGGTTGTCCTGGACCCCCAGGGTGCCGCGATGGCTGTCGTTGTAACCCGCGCTCAGGTCCAGGGTGGGGTAGTGGCCGCTGCGCTGCCGCTCCACCTCCCGGCGGGCATTCTCCAGGGTGGTCTGGGCCACGAGGACCGCCAGGCTGTTGGCTTCCGCCTGTTCCACCCAGGCCGCCATGTCGTGGGGCACGGGCTGGGGGATGCGGGCCTGGGGCAGCAGGGCCGCCAGGCCAGGGGCCTCCCGGGCGATGATCTTCTCCAGGGCCCGCCGTTTCACTTCCAACTCGTTTTCCGCGGCGATCTCCTGGGCCCGGGCCAGGTCGAAGCGGGCCTGGGCCTCGTGGGTGTCCACGATGGTGGCGGCACCCACCTCGAAGCTCTTTTTGGCCTGGGCCAGCTGCTCCCCCACGGCCTGCTTCTGGGCCCGGGCCGTGGCCAGGTTGTCCTGGGCCAGGAGCACGTCGAAATAGGCCTGGGCCACCCGCAGGATCAGGTCCTGGTCCGCCAGCTGGAACTGTTGCTCCGCCAGCAACACCGCCAGCTTGGCCTGCTCGTAGGTCTCCAGGTTCTGTTTGCGATACAGGGGCTGGGTCAGATTCAGACCGTAGCCCCGGGAGTTGTAATTGCTATTGCTGGGGGCATGGACGTCGTATTGCCGCAGGTTGCCGGACAGGCTGATGCTGGGGCGCAACAGGGCCCTGCCCTGGGGCAGGGCTTCCTGGCCCGCAACATAGGCCTGGTAGGCGGCGGCATGGACGGAGTCGTTCTCCCGGGCCATGTCGTAGATGGCGCTCAGATTGGCGGCCTGGGCGGTGCCCTGGGCCAGCAGGACCATCAGGCTGCAGGCCAGGGCCGAAGAGATGACGCGCATGGAGTTCTCGTCAGTACAAGGGCATGTTGGGGTCCACTTCCTTGGCCCAGGCATCCACGCCACCGCTCAGGTTGATGACGTTACGGAAACCGTTTTGCTCCAGAAAGCGGGCCACGTGGTAGCTGCGCACGCCGTGATGACAGATCACCACCGTCTCCCGCTCCGGGTCCAGCTCCCCCAGCTGGGCGGTCAGGCTGCGCATGGGCACCAGGGTGGCATCCTGGATATGGCAGCTCGCGTATTCCCAGGGCTCGCGCACGTCCAGGAGCAAGGGGGCCGGGCGCTGGGGATCATCCAGCCAGGCCTTGAGTTCGGGGGCACGAATCTGCTGCATGCTCAGAAGACGAAACGTTCCGGCTCCAGGGCATTCACCAGGGGCTTCACCACGGTCTCGAACAGGCTGTCGCTGCGGTAGGCACCACTGCTCACGCAGGTCACCAGGCGGGCGGTCATCACCGGGGCCTCGCCCACGATGGCAAACAGGCGACCGCCGGGATTGAGGCGCCTGAGCCAGGTCTCGGGCAGCACCGGCGTGGAACCGGTGAGGACGATGACGTCGAACTGGCCGTCCTGCTCCCAGTCCCGGGCTGCATCCCCCTGGCGGGTCTGGATGTTGCCCAGGCCCCGGGCCTGGAACTTGCGCTCCGCCTCGGCCTTCAGGTCGGCATGGATCTCCACCGTGATCAGCGCATTGGCCATGGCCGCCAGCAGGGCGCTGAGATAGCCGCTGCCGGTGCCCACCTCCAGCACCCTTTCGTGACCCTGCAGTTGCAGGGCCTGGAGGGCCCGGGCCTCCATGCGGGGTGGCCACATGCTCTCGCCGTGGCCCAGGGGGATTTCCATGTCCACGAAGGCCAGGGACTGATACACGCTGGGTACGTAGTTCTCCCGTTTCACCTTGAAGAGCAGGTCCAGCACCCGGGGGTCCAGTACATCCCAGGGGCGGATCTGTTGTTCCACCATATTGAAACGGGCCTGTTCAATATCCACTTCCCACCACCTCGTCATGCGCACAAGGGCTTGAGCCCGGATTGTTCCATTAGGCCTGTAGGGCCGCCTAATGAACAATCCGGGTTGAAAACAAGGGCGAAGATTAGCACATCCCGCCCCCTTCCCCGGGGGCTTTCTCCGCGCAGGGAGGCCCGGCCTCAGTACAGGCGGTGGCGGAACAACCAGCTGGCCAGGGCCAGGCTCACCGCCGCGATGAGGGCCATGGGCCAATACTGGGACAGGAGCACGTCAAAACCCGCACCTTCAAGAAACACCTTGCGCAGGATCACCAGGAAATAGCGCAAGGGGTCCAGCAGGGTGATGTATTGCACCGCCTGGGGCATGTTGGCGATGGGGGTGGCGAAACCGGACAGGATCACCGCCGGCACCATGAAGAGAAAGGCCCCCAGCAGGCCCTGCTGCTGGGTCACCGCCATGGACGAGATCAGCAGCCCCGCCCCCACACCGGAGAGCAGGAACAGGGCCATGCCCACGTACAGGGCGGCCAGGCTGCCCAGCAGGGGCACCCGGAACCACAGGGTGGCGATGACGAGGATCAGCGTGCCCTGGGCCATGCCGATGAGAAAGCCCGGCAGGGCCTTGCCCAGGAGGATCTCGCCTGGTCTCAGGGGGGTGACCAGAAGCTGGTCGAAGGTGCCCTGCTCCCGCTCCCGGGCCACGCTGAGGGCGGTGACCAGCATGGCGGTGACCAGACTGAGCATGCCGATGATGCCGGGAATGAAAAACCAGCGGCTTTCCAGGTTGGGATTGAACCAGGCCCGGGTCTCCAGCCTGGCCGGTGGGCTCGGCATGCCCCGGGCCCCACGCCATTCCTGGTTGAAGTCCTCGACGATCTGGCGCGCATAGGCCAGGGCCAGCATGGCGGTGTTGGAATTGCGCCCATCGATGACGATCTGCACGGGTGCCCCGCCACCGGCCAGCAGATCGGCGCTGAAACGCGGGCCGATGTGCAGCACCAGCAGGACATCCCGCCTATCCACCCGGGCCGCCATCTCACCCTGGCCCTGCAGGTCGGCCACGCGTTGAAAGGTGTCGGCACCCTCGAAGGCCGCCACCAGTTCCCGGGCGGCCCCTCCCGCATCCTGGTTGTAGACCGCAAAGGGGATGTGCTTCAGATCGAAGCTGGCGGCATAGCCGAACACCAGGAGCTGGATCATGGGGGGCACGATGAGCACCATGCGGCTGCGCCTGTCCTGCAACAGGGCCAGGAACTCCTTGTGCACCAAGGCCAGCAGGCGGACCAGCATGGGCCTCAGTCCAGCCGCTTCCTGGACTTGCGCCAGGTGATGACCAGGAAGACCACCGCCATGAGCAACAGGGCCACCGCATTGGGCAGCACCACGGCCCATACGTCACCGGCCAGAAACAGGGTCTGGACGATGGCCACGAAATAGCGCGCCACGATGACGTGGGTGACGCCCTGTACCACCCTGGGCATGCTGTCGATGTCGAAGATGAAGCCGGAGAGCAGGAAGGCAGGCAGGAAAGTACCGATGATGGCCACCTGGCCGGCCACGAACTGGTTGCGTGCCAGGCTGGAGATGGTGAGGCCCATGCCCAGGGCCGCCAGCAGGAAGAGGGAGGCGCACGCCCAGAGCACCCAGAACGAGCCCCGCAGGGGGACCTGGAACAGGAATACCGCCATGCCCACGCTCAGCAGCATGCCGCCGGTGCCCAGGACGAAATAGGCGACGAGCTTGCCCAGCAGGATCTCGCTCATGCTCACCGGGGTGACCAGCAGGGCTTCCAGGGTACCCCGTTCCCACTCCCGGGCCATGACCAGGGCGGTGAGCAGGGTGCCGATCAAGGTCATGATGATGGCCACCAGGCCCGGCACCAGGAAGTTGCGGCTCTTCACCTCGCTGTTGAACCAGATCCTGGGCTCCAGCCGCACCGGCGCTGCCAGGTCCTGGCCCCGGGCCTGGGCACGCCGTTCCAGCCAGTTGCCCCAGGCCCCTTCCACATAGCCCTGGGTCAGACGCGCCGTATTGGCATCCACACCATTGACGATGAGCTGGATGGGGGCCCCCTGGGGCCGCCGTAGACGG
Source organism: uncultured Thiobacillus sp. (assembly GCA_964628785.1). GTDB lineage: Bacteria > Pseudomonadota > Gammaproteobacteria > Burkholderiales > Thiobacillaceae > PFJX01. The sequence goes on along the minus strand of CAZVNY010000006.1, from coordinate 6,653 downwards.
CTGGAAAAGTCCGCCGCCAGGTGCACGATGGCGTTCACCCGGCCCTGACGCAGGGCCTCTTCCGCCTCGGCCTGAGTGCTGTAGCGGCTGGTGAGGAAGTAATGGCTGCCCTCCAGGCTGGCGAAAAAGTCCGCCGTATCCGCCGACGGGTTTTGTGCCACCAGGGCCACGGGCAGGCGGTCCGCATCCAGGGAAACGCCATAACCGAAGAGCAGCAACAGGAAGATGGGCATGAGAAAGGCGATGGCGATGCTGCTGGGGTCCCGCAGGATCTGCAGAAACTCCTTGCGCACCAGGCCCATGAGCCGCATGGCCGTGCCGCCACGTTCGGCCGTCATGCGGCCTCCCGTTGCTGCTCGTCCGCCAGCACCAGGGCCACGAAGGCGTCTTCCATGTCGGGGTCAGGCTGGGCCGGGCTGCGCGCCGCGGCCTTGATGGCCACGGGGGCGTCCATGGCCAGGATGCGCCCGGCCGCCATGATGGCCAGGCGGTCGCAATATTCCGCCTCCTCCATGAAATGGGTGGTCACCAGCACCGTCACCCCGGCCCGGGCCAGGGCATTGATGCGCCGCCAAAATTCCCGCCGCGCCAGGGGATCCACCCCGGAGGTGGGCTCATCCAGGAACAGGATTTCCGGCCGGTGCATGAGGGCGCAGGCCATGGCCAGGCGCTGCTTGTAACCCAGGGAGAGCTCGCCGGCCAATTGCCCGGCATGGGGCTCGAGATCGAACTCCGCCAAGGCCCAGGCCGTGCGCTCCCGGCGCCGGGCCCCCGCAAGGCCGTAGGTGCTGGCGAAGAAGGCCAGGTTCTGGGCCACGGACAGATTGCCGTAGAGGGAGAACTTCTGTGACATGTAGCCGATGCGGGCCCGGGCCACCGCGGCGGCGTGACGCAGATCCAGACCCGCCACCTGCAGACGCCCAGCGCTGGCCGGCAGCAGGCCGCAGAGCATGCGGAAGGTGGTGGACTTGCCGGCCCCGTTGGCGCCCAGAAGGCCGAAGATCTCCCCCCGACCCACCTGAAAACTGATGCCGTCCACGGCACGGAAACTGCCGAAGCGGCGCTGCAGGTTTTCCACCTGGATCACCGGGGCATCATCTTCCCGGGCAGCCTTCTCTTGGCCATGGCTCCGGCCAGCGTCCCTTTCCCGGGCAGAAGTCCGGGGCGACAGGTCCTCCATGTCGGGCCGGGTGCCGGATGCTGCCCCGCCCTGGCGGTGCAGCAGAGCGATGAAGCCGTCCTCGAAACGCGGAGACAGGGCCACGGTCTGGGCCTGCTCCAGGCCGGACCAGGCCCTGAGACTGCGCTCCACGTCACTGTGGCTGGCCACCAGACGCACATGCTCCCCCTGCACCAGGCTGTCCACCACGCCGGGTCGCCCTTCCAGGGCCAGTTGCACGTCCCTGGGGTGTCGCCCGGGCACCCGCACCGACCACACCCGCCCCCGCAGCCGGGCACTGATGGCCCCGGGCGGGCCCTGGTCCAGCACCCGGCCGGCATGCAGCAGCACCACCTCCTGGCAGCGTTCCGCCTCGTCCAGGTAGGCCGTGGACAGGAGCACGCTCATGCCCTCCGTCTGCACCAGACCCTCGACGATGCGCCACAACTCCCGCCGGGAGAGGGGGTCCACCCCCACGGTGGGTTCATCCAGCAGCAACAGGCGTGGGGCGCGCACCAGGGTGCAGGCCAGGCCCAGCTTCTGTTTCATGCCGCCGGACAGGCGCCCCGCCAGGCGGCGGGTAAAGGGGGCCAGGCCGGTCATGCCCATGAGCTCGGCATAGCGCGCCGGCCGGGCAGCCCGGGGCACCCCCTGGAGATCGGCATAGAGATCCAGGTTCTCCTGTACCGTCAGGTCTTCATACAGACCGAAGCGTTGCGGCATGTACCCCAGGGTGGCCTGCAGCGTCAGGGCCTGCCGGCTGGCATCCAGACCCAATACCCGGATGTCACCGCTGTCAGGCTGCAGCAGACCGGCGGCCAGGCGCATGAGGGTGGTCTTGCCGGCCCCGTCCGGGCCGATGAGGCCGCTGATCACCCCCGCACGCAGGGCAAAGCTGACCTGTGCCAGGGCCGGGATGGTGCGCTTGCCGGCCTTGAAGGACTTGCTCAGGGCATGGGCCTGCAGCACGGGGGCGCGGGCAGCCTCTGTCTCCCCGACAGCAGGCGGAGCGCTGCGGGCAGCGGCTTCCGAACTCACTGTCCGGCGGCGCAGGGGTCCGTGCCCGGTGCCGGTGGGGCCTGATCCAGCGCGATGCGCACCGTGGCCGGCATGCCCTGACGCAGCACCTGCTGTCCCGCGCACACGAAGACCCGGGCCTGGTACACCAGACTGGCGCGGATTTCCGTGGTCTCCACACTCTTGGGGGTGAACTCGGCGCTGGGGGAGACATAGCCCAGCCAGCCGGGGTAGGCCTTGTCGGGCTGGCTGTCCGTGCTGACGCTGGCCCGGGCCCCCACCGGCACCCGCCCCAGGGCGGTTTCCGGCAACCAGACCCGGACCCAGACCGGTTCGTTCAGGGCCAGGGTGAGCACCGGCCTGCTGGCTGAGGCCACGTCACCGGGCTCCAGGATGCGGTTCTGGATGATGCCGTCCGCCGGCGCCAGCAGCTGGCCTTCCGCGATGTCCCGGCGGATCACCGCCACGGCCGCCTCATTGGCGGCCAGGGTGGCGCGGGCGGCCTCCAGGTCCTCCCGCCGGGGTCCCAGCTCGGCCAGACGCAGGGCCTCCTCGGCCGCCTTCAGCTGTTGCCGGGCCCGATCCAGGGCATAGCGGGCCGAATCCACCTGTTGTTGCGAGACGAAATTCTGTGCCACCAGGTCCGTTTGCCGCTGATGCACCGCCTGGGCATCCGACACGGCCACCCGGGCGGCATCCCGCAGGGCCCGGGCCTGGGCGATTTCCTCCGGCCGGGAACCGGCCTGGAAACGGGCCAGCACCTGGCGCTGGGCCGCCGTCTGGGCCTCGGCCTGGGCCAGGGAGAGCTGCAGGCGGGCGGTATCCAGGCTGCCCAGCACCTGGCCCTTCTGCACCTGCTCGCCTTCCCACGCCGTGAGGCTGTCGATGCGGCCGTTGGCGTTGAAGGCCAACTCCACCTGACGGATATCCACATTGCCCTGGAGCACCAACTGTCGGGATGCGGGGTCCTGATCATGGTTTTTCCACCACAGACTGCCAACCAGGAGTGCGGCCAGGGGTATGACGAGCAGGAATTTCTTCATGCCCCGCTCCCCGGGAGTCTGCCCCACATGGCCAATGCCCATGGCAGGAGCGACCTGACGCGGCGGGCCGCACAGTGGTGGGTCTCGGAACGGGCAAGGGAACAGGGCATGGCGTCGTGAATGATGGGCCAGGCCCCATGATTAACGCCAGACCTCGGGAATTCAAGCTGTTGGCCGCAGTCCGCGACCCCGGACGGCAAACGCCGTCGACCCGGACGGCTGGCCGGGTCGACAACAGATCAGTCGGGACCTTCCCGACGGCAGGGGCCGACACTCATCTGCGGCCCGGGCCATGATGGCCATTGCGATGCTCATTGCGGTAGTCATGGCCGGGCTTGTAGGGCGTCTGATGACGGCCAGGCAGCGGATGGGCTTGCACATGCCCGGGGTTGCCCGGGTAGCGCCCCTCGTGGCCTTTGTGGGCTTTATGCGCCTTGGGGACCTTGTGCACCAGCACGCCGGCAGGCTGGTGGATCAGCACGGGTTTGTGCACCACCACCGGGGTCGGTCGCTGCACCACCACGGGTGCGGCTGGATGCACGGGGTGCACCGGTGCGACCCGGTGGTGACTGCGCCCGCTCTTGCCGGTGTCGGCGATGGCCAGGCCCACCACGGCCCCCAGCACGCCCCCGACCACGGCGCCATGCTCCCTGTCCACGGCATGTCCGATGACCGCACCGGCACCGGCGCCGATGGCTGCACCCAGCGCCTTGTCCGCTGCCATGGCGGCAGAACCCAGGGAAGTGGCGACAACGAGAAACAGGGAAGGAATGAGGTATCTGGCTTGCATGTCGAGCTCCATCGGTTGAATGCAACTCCAGAATAGGGCCTCCATGTAGTCCAGCCATTTCCGCTCGGTAAGCAGAGGTTACAAACGGTTACCGCCTTTTCAGCCGGCTTCGCGGCGACTGCTTTTGGCGCCACAGGCTTGTCACAAGTCCTTGTTTAAGCTAGCGTCACGGTCACGTTAGGGGTGCCGTCAAAACCCGTTTGGACGGCTGAGATCACACCCTTGGAACCTGACCCGGACCATGCCGGCGTAGGGAAGCGTAATGGCACATAGCGCTCCCTCACGTATTAACGCCCTAGGAGCGCACCATGAACGCCAACCCCCAGTTTCTTGCCGCCACCGCCCAGGTGGATGACGCCGCCATCCAGCCCCTGCCCAATTCACGCAAGGTCCATGTGCAGGGCAGCCGTCCGGACATCCGGGTGCCCATGCGGGAGATCAGCCAGGCCGACACCCCCACCCAGTTCGGTGGCGAGAAGAACCCGTCCATCTTCGTCTATGACTGCTCCGGCCCCTACACCGACCCGGCGGCCAGGATAGACATCCGCCAGGGCCTGCCCGCCCTGCGCCAGAAATGGATCGAGGAACGCAATGACACCGAGGTACTGACCGGCCTGAGCTCTGAATATGGGCGTCAGCGCGCCGATCTGAGCGATCTGGCCACCCTGCGCTTTCCCGGTCTGCAACGTCAGCCCCGGCGCGCCAAAGCCGGCAGGAACGTGACCCAGATGCATTACGCCCGCCAGGGCATCATCACCCCGGAGATGGAGTTCATCGCCATCCGGGAAAACCTGCAGCGCCAGCAATACATGGAGAATCTGCGTCGGGCCGGTCCCCAGGGGGAGAAACTGGTGAAGCTGCTCACCCGCCAGCACCCCGGCCAGACCTTCGGTGCCCGCTTCCCTGCGGAAATCACCGCCGAGTTCGTGCGCGATGAAGTGGCCCGCGGCCGGGCCATCATCCCCTGCAACGTGAATCACCCGGAAAGCGAGCCCATGATCATCGGCCGCAACTTCCTGGTGAAGGTCAACGCCAACATCGGCAACTCGGCCCTGGGCTCCTCCATCAGCGAGGAAGTGGACAAGATGACCTGGGCCATCCGCTGGGGCGGCGATACGGTGATGGATCTGTCCACCGGCAAGAACATCCACGAGACCCGGGAATGGATCATCCGCAACAGCCCGGTGCCCATCGGCACCGTACCCATCTACCAGGCCCTGGAGAAGGTGGACGGCAAGGCGGAAGAGCTGACCTGGGAGATCTTCCGCGACACCCTCATCGAACAGGCGGAGCAGGGCGTGGACTACTTCACCATCCATGCCGGCGTGCTGTTGCGCTACGTGCCCCTCACCGCCGAGCGCATGACCGGCATCGTCAGCCGGGGCGGCTCCATCATGGCCAAGTGGTGCCTGGCGCATCACCGGGAAAGCTTCCTCTACACCCACTTCGAGGACATCTGCGCAATCATGCAGGCCTATGACGTGGCCTTCTCTCTGGGGGATGGCCTGCGCCCGGGTTCCATCTATGACGCCAACGATGCCGCGCAGATGGGGGAGCTGAAGACCCTGGGGGAGCTCACCCAGATTGCCTGGCAGCATGACGTGCAGGTGATGATCGAAGGCCCCGGCCACGTGCCCATGCAGCTCATCAAGGAAAACATGGACAAGCAGCTGGACTGGTGCGACGAGGCCCCCTTCTACACCCTGGGCCCCCTCACCACGGACATCGCCCCGGGCTACGACCACATCACCAGCGGCATCGGTGCGGCCATGATCGGCTGGTACGGCACCGCCATGCTGTGCTACGTCACCCCCAAGGAGCACCTGGGCCTGCCCAACAAGGCCGACGTCAAGGAAGGCATCATCACCTACAAGCTGGCGGCCCATGCTGCGGATCTGGCCAAGGGCCACCCCGGCGCCCAGATCCGCGACAACGCCCTGTCCAAGGCGCGCTTCGAGTTCCGTTGGGAAGACCAGTTCAACCTGGGCCTGGACCCGGACAAGGCGCGGGAATTCCACGACGAGACCCTGCCCAAGGACTCCGCCAAGGTGGCCCACTTCTGCTCCATGTGCGGCCCCCAGTTCTGCTCCATGAAGATCACCCAGGACGTGCGGGACTACGCCGCCAAGCAGGGGGTGTCCACGGACGACGCCCTGGCAACGGGCATGCAGGAAAAGGCCGTGGAATTCGTGCGCCAGGGGGCGGAGGTGTATCACAAGGTCTGACCGCCCGTACCCGCCCTGGCAGCCGTTTCCGCGGTGCGTCTCAGGCAGCAACAAGGGCGGGCGGCCGGGCTTGGGAAACGCTGAACAAACCCCCTGCCGTCATCACGCGCAGCGCGGCAATCCAGAATCCTTGCAAAATCAATAGCTTCTGGATCGCCACGTCGCTTCGCTCCTCGCGATGACGGACTTAATCAGCGTTTCCCTTGGTCAAAGGGCGTAGCCCAAGGTGAAGAGATAGCCCTTGTCCGCCTTGCGGGTGCCCAGGGCCGGGGTCCTGTCCCAGTCGTAATTGAACTGCAAGGTGCCGGTCAAACCGCTGAACAGGGGTACCCGCAGTCCCGTCTGGGTGCGCAGCAGGATGGCGTCGCTATCCTTCAGGAAGAAGAGCAGTTCATGCGGGTGGACGAGCTGCAGTTTCG
>CAZVNY010000005.1:0-25780 GCA_964628785.1 uncultured Thiobacillus sp. | reverse complement strand
GCTGAAGCAGGGCGCAACATCCTTGGTGTTCCGGATCAGGAGGTGGGAAAATGAGGCCGTTGCAGTGCATTGGACGTTCGCGCACGTCGATGGCCGGTTTCGCTACCACTGATCAGGTCGTCCGCTGACGCATCGCATCGGCAAGTGAGGCGTTTATAGGCACGGGCCCCGAGTCCGTGCCATGGCCTGGGCCAATGGTTGTCAGGGCTTGCCTTAGAGTACCCAGGCTGTGTCGCGTTGTGAGTAGGCCAGGGCGGCCTCGTTCATGCCGGCAAAGGAATACGGGGTGACGCCGTGTAGCGGCTTCTGCATCGGGTGATACATGTGCCAGCGCATGCCCGAGAGAAACATGAGCTCATCCAGGATGTCCAGGGGGAAGCCCTGGCGTTCGCCCCGGCTGTCCAGCAAGAGGTCGTCCAGGTACAGGTCGATCTGCTGGGTTTTCCAGAGGGCGCACAGCTCCCGGGCGATATGCGGGAATTTCGTTTCGATGGCGCAGCGGGAGCGTTCCTCCGTCACCTGCACGGCCATGGGTTCCAATTCTTGGATCTGTTGCCACATGATGAGGGCCTCCGGTTGGGGTTTAGCCTTACTACGCAAGGCGTATGCCAAGAGGACGCTGAAAAGAGGTCCGCTATATCAATGCGTTACGATGTTGTTTGTGGCAAACCAGCCCAATGCGAAACAAACCGGTCGGCCTTTCCGACGCTAGTGACGACTTCCTGACGATGACACCTTCCCCTTCCCTGAGCTGGCGCGACATCCTGGGAGAATTGCGCACCCACAGGCTCACCCTGGTGCGGGGCAACCTGATCGCCATTCTGGCGGTGGCCTGTGCCGTGCCCGTGCCCCTCTTCCTGCCGGTGCTGGTGGATGAGGTCCTGCTCGACAAGCCGGGCCCTTTCGTGGCCACCCTGGGTCCCTGGTTTCCCTCTGCCTGGCACGGCCCGGTACTCTTCATCTGCCTGGGCTTGCTGCTCACCGTCGGCCTGCGCCTGGCCTCCATCCTGCTCAACGTCTGGCAGTTGCGCACCTTTTCCCTGGTATCCAAGGAGGTGGTGTTCCGTATACGGGAGCGCATGCTGCAGCGTCTGTCCCGCATCGCCCTGTCCGAGTATGAAACCCTGGGTTCCGGGCGGGTGACGTCCCATTTCGTCACCGACATGAATGCCGTGGACAGCTTTCTGGGGGCTTCCATTTCCGGTTTCATCGTGGCGGTGCTGTCCTTGATCGGGGTGGCCGCCATTCTGCTGTGGATGCACTGGCAGCTGGCCCTGTTCATCCTGTTGCTGAATCCTGTGGTCATTGCCTTTTCCACCCGTCTGGGCAAGCGTGTGAAGGAGTTGAAGAAGCGGGAAAACTCGGCCTGTGAAATCTATCAGGAGGCCCTCACCGAGACCCTGGACGCCCTGCATCAGATCCGGGCCATGAACCGGGAGCGCCACTATCTGGCCCGGGTGACGGACAGGGCGGCCCAGATACGCCAGCACGCCGCCGCCTTTGCCTGGAAGTCGGATGCCATGAACCGGGTGTCCTTCTTCATCTTCGTCACCGGTTTCGATGTCTTCCGGGCCGTGGCCATGTTGATGGTGGTGTTGTCGGACCTGAGTATCGGCGAGATGCTGGCGGTGTTCAGCTACCTGTGGTTCATGATGTCCCCGGTGCAGGAGATCCTGAACATCCAGTATGCCTGGTATGCCGCCACTGCCGCCTTGGCGCGTATCAATGGCCTGCTGGCCCTGAAGACCGTGGAGGCGGAGGACAAGCAGACGGATCCGTTTATCGGCCGGTCCACCGTGGGCATACGCCTGCGGCAGGTCACCTTCTCCTATGAGGAGGGGGAGACCATCCTGGACGGCGTGAGCCTGGACATCGCGCCAGGGGAGAAGGTGGCCCTGGTGGGGGCCTCAGGGGGCGGCAAGTCCACCCTGGTGCAGGCCCTGCTCGGGCTCTACCCTTTGCGCAGCGGCCACATCTGCTATGGCGGCGTGGACGTGCGCGAGGTGGGCTGGGACAAGGTGCGGGAGCATGTGGGCGTGGTGCTGCAACACCCGGTGCTGTTCAATGCCAGCGTGCGGGAGAACCTGTGCATGGGGCGCGAGCGGAGCGATGCCGAGCTATGGCAGGCCCTGGACATCGCCCAGCTCAGGGACTTCATCGCCGCCATGCCGGAAGGTCTGGACAGCATCGTGGGCAAGAGCGGCGTGCGCCTGTCCGGCGGCCAGCGTCAGCGCCTGGCCATTGCCCGCATGGTGCTGGGTCGGCCCCAGGTGGTGATCATGGACGAGGCCACTTCCGCCCTGGACAGCGACACCGAACATCGCCTGCTGGCCGCCATGGCGGACTTTCTGGCCGGGCGTACCACCCTGATCATCGCCCATCGCCTGTCGGCGGTGCGCCAGGCCGACCGCATCCTGGTCTTCGAGAATGGCCATATCGTGGAAGACGGGGACCACGCCAGCCTGATGCAACAGGGGGGGCTGTACCACAAGCTCTATGCCCATGCCTGAGGCGTGACAGGGCGGAGCCGGGCAGGCCCGGGCGTGGCCTGTGTAGGGGGTTTCACGTGGAACCCCCCTGCCCCGCCGGCCAGCGCCAGGTCGACATGGGCGGTTGAGGCAATTTGCCTCAGGACAAGTGAGTATGTACCGGCGACGACACGGAATTTCAGGATAATTCACGCCTGCCTCCCTGCCCCAAGCCCGTGATGATCGAGATCCCCCAGGACAAAGCCCTGCAACAGCGTACCCGCCTGCTGGTCGTGCTGCTCAATCGCGTCCTGCGGCGGCAGATGGAGCCCGGGGCCTATGCTGCCCTGAAGGCCCTGCGCCAGGGCTTTGCCGGCCTGCGGCGCAAGGACGATGCGCATGCCCGGGCCGTCCTCATGGCGCGTATCGATCGCCTGACACCCCAGGCCCTGTCCCAGATCGTGCGGGCCTACAACATCTACTTCAGTCTCCTGAACCTGGCGGAAGAGGGGCACCAGTTGGCCGTGCGGCGTCGTACCCTGCGCGCCGGAGGGCATATGTGGCAGGGCTCCTTCCACGACATCCTCATGGCCCTGAAGGATGCGGGCGTGACGGCCCGGCTGCTGACCCCCCTGCTGGCGAATCTGCGCTTCATGCCCGTGGTGACTGCCCATCCTTCGGAGGCCAAGCGGCGCACCATCAAGGAGGCCCTGCGCAACCTGTTCATCAGCCTGGGGACCCTGGATGACCCCCGGGTGGTGGGGGTGTTGCGCGAAGAGGTGTTGGCCCGCATCGCCAGCCAGATCCAGGTGTTGTGGAAGACCGACGAGGTACGCACCAAGCGGCTGGAAGTCCGCGATGAGATCCGCGCCGGTCTGAGCTATTTCTCCCAGTCCCTGTTCCAGGCCACGGTTCAGGTTTACCGCAATTTCCGCCGCGCCCTCCTGGACGTCTATGGCGACGGGTTGCCCCCCATGGAGCCCGCCGCCTTTCTGCGTTTCGGTTCCTGGATCGGTGGGGATCGGGATGGCCATCCCGGGGTGACGGCGGAAATCACGGCCCTGGCCTGGCTCATGCAGGCGCGCACCGTCCTGCAGGAATACATGCAGCGGGTGGAGACCCTGGCAGGGCAATTGTCCTTCTCCCTGCACCAGTGCCAGCCCAGCGAGGCCTTTCTGGCCTCTCTGGCCCGGGATGAGCAGGCATACGCCGAGGTCTTCCAGCACAGCCCCCAGCGCTTCGGCCAGGAACCCTACCGCCGCAAACTCACCCTCATGGCACACCGCCTGGGCAGCAATCTGGAGCAGGTGCAGCGGGCCATGGCCGGCCAGGACCTGAATTTCAGTGCCGCGGCCTATGCCGACGCCGGGGCCTTTCTGCAGGACCTGCTCCTCATCCGGGACTCGCTGCTGGGCCATGGCGATGGGGAGGTGGCGGCTCAGGACCTGCAGGACCTGATCATGCTGGTGCGTACCTACGGTTTCCATCTCCTGCAGCTGGATGTGCGCCAGGAATCCTCCCGGCATACCGCCGCCGTGGCGGACATCCTGGCCCAGGCCTGGGGCATGGACTATGCCGCCCTGGACGAGGCTGGACGTTTGCAGGTGTTGCAGGAGGTCATAGGTCGGGTGGAGGCCCTGCAACTTGATGGCACACGCCTGCAGGAGGACACCCGGGAATGCCTCGCAGTCATGCAGGTCATCGCACGCATGCAGCATGCCCTGGGCCGGGCATGCTTTGGCCGTTACGTGATTTCCATGACCCATGCCGCCTCCCACATCCTGGAGGTCATGTTCCTGGCGGCCCTGTGCGGCCTGGCAGGGCGGGTATTGGGACGCTGGTACTGCCATCTGGGGGTGAGCCCCCTGTTCGAAACCATCGCTGACCTGGCCCAGGCGGATACGGTACTCGCCGCCCTCTTCCGCCTGCCCGTCTATCGTGGACTGTTGCAGGCCTACCACGAAGGCCAGGAAGTGATGCTGGGCTATTCCGACTCCTGCAAGGACGGCGGTATCCTGGCCTCGGCCTGGGGCCTGCATGAGGCGCAAGAACGCATCATGGCCCTGGCGGACGCGGAAGGCCTGCCCTGCCGCCTGTTCCATGGCCGGGGGGGCACCCTGGGCCGGGGGGGTGGGCCCACCCACGAGGCCATCCTGGCCCAGCCTCCGGGTACGGTACGGGGTGAGATCCGCTTCACCGAGCAGGGTGAGATGCTGTTCTACAAGTACAACAACATGGAGACGGCGACTTATGAGCTGACCCTGGGGGTCAGCGGCCTGATCCGCGCCAGTGCACATTTGCTGGGCCCCGTGGTGGCGGAACAGGAGGCATACCGGGAGATCATGGCGGCCCTGGCCCGGGGTGGTGAGGCGCGTTATCGGCAGCTCACCGAGCGCACCCAGGGCTTCCTGGACTATTTTTATGAGGCCACGCCGGTGCAGGAGATCGGCCGCATGAACATCGGCTCCCGGCCCTCCCACCGCATGCCCGGCGACCGCTCCATGGCTTCGGTGCGGGCCATTGCCTGGGTCTTTGCCTGGGGCCAGGCCCGGCATGCCCTGCCCGCCTGGTTTGGCATAGGTTCGGCCCTGGCGGGATGGCGTGGCGAGGATGCGCTGCGCTTGGCCCAACTGCAAGCCATGTACCGGGACTGGCCCTTCTTCCGCACCCTGCTGGCCAATGCCCAGATGTCCCTGGCCAAGGTGGACATGGGTCTGGCCCGTGAATACGCCCAACTGTATGCGGACAAGGCGGGGGCACAGCGGGTGTTCGAGCTCATCCAGGCGGAATTCCATCTCACCCGCGACGAGATCCTGGTGGTGACGGACAGCCAGGCCCTGCTCCAGGACAACCCCGGGCTGGCCATGTCCCTGGCCAGCCGCAACCTGTATCTGGACCCCCTCAACTCCATCCAGGTGGCCTTGCTGCAGCGTATCCGTGCCCTGCCGGCACAGGCCCAGGCGGAAAGCCCCTGGATGGAACCCCTGTTGCGTTCCATCAATGCCATTGCCGCCGGCATACGCAACACCGGTTGAGACGCAGCCCCCTTTCAGCGTCCTTGCCCGGGGGTCTGTCCTGTTTCACGTGAAACCTGGAGACGCGCGGCTTAGAATGCGGGTCTTTGTACCCTGAAAGAAATTCGCGTTTCATGGAGTTCCCGGAGGTCTTCGACGTGATCGTAGTGGGTGGCGGCCATGCCGGCACCGAGGCGGCCCTGGCGTCTGCGCGCATGGGCCTGAAGACACTGCTGCTCACGCACAACATCGAGACCCTGGGGGCCATGTCCTGCAACCCCTCCATCGGCGGTATCGGCAAGGGGCATCTGGTCAAGGAAGTGGATGCCCTGGGAGGCGCCATGGCCCTGGCCACCGATGCGTCAGGCATCCAGTTCCGCACCCTCAACGCGTCCAAGGGGCCGGCGGTACGGGCGACCCGGGCCCAGGCGGATCGGGTGCTGTACAAGCAGGCCATCCGCAGCCGTCTGGAGAACCAGGCCAATCTCACCCTCTTCCAGCAGGCGGTGGATGATCTCATCCTTGCCGGCGACGCCGTGGCCGGGGTGCGCACCCAGCTGGACATACGCTTTCGTGCCGCCAGCGTGGTACTCACCACCGGGACCTTCCTGGCGGGGCGGGTGCACGTGGGCCTGGAAAACTTCCAGGCAGGGCGCATGGGGGATCCCCCCGCCCTCTCCCTGGCAGACCGCCTGCGGGAGCTGGCCCTGCCCGTCGGCCGCCTGAAGACAGGCACGCCCCCCCGCCTCGATGGTCGCAGCATCGACTACAGCGTGCTCACCCGGCAGCCCGGCGATACGCCGGAACCGGTGTTTTCCTTCATGGGCAGACGGGACATGCATCCTGCCCAGCTGCCCTGCTGGATTGCCCAGACCAATGTCCGTACCCACGCGATCATCCAGGCGGGCCTGGATCGCTCGCCCCTGTATACGGGGGTCATAGAAGGCGTGGGTCCGCGCTATTGCCCCTCCATCGAGGACAAGATCCAGCGCTTTGCCGACAAGGCCGGCCACAACGTCTTTCTCGAGCCCGAGGGCCTGCACACCCATGAGGTCTATCCCAACGGCATTTCCACCAGCCTGCCCTTCGATGTGCAGCTGGCCCTGGTGCGCTCCATCCGGGGCCTGGAACAGGCCCATATCCTGCGCCCGGGCTACGCCATCGAGTATGACTACTACGACCCCCGGGCCCTGCAGCCCAGTCTGCAAACCAAGGCCATCCGGGGCCTGTTCTTCGCCGGCCAGATCAACGGCACCACGGGCTATGAGGAGGCCGCAGCCCAGGGCCTGCTGGCGGGCCTGAATGCCGCCCTCCATGTGCAGGGACGGGAAGCCTGGTGGCCACGCCGGGACCAGGCCTATCTGGGGGTCATGGTGGACGATCTCACCACCCGGGGGGTGTTGGAGCCCTACCGCATGTTCACCAGCCGGGCGGAGTACCGGCTTTCGCTGCGGGAAGACAACGCCGATGCACGCCTGACGGAGATCGGCCGGCGGCTGGGCCTGGTGGATGACGCGCGTTGGGCACGTTTTCAGGCCAAACAGGAGGCCGTGGCCCGGGAGACCCAGCGCCTCAAGTCCACCTGGGTGAATCCTGCCCTGTTGCCGGAGGCGCAGGCCCAGGCGATCCTGGGCAAGGCCATCCAGCGGGAATACAGCCTGTTCGACCTCTTGCGCCGGCCGGAGCTGCGCTACTCCGACCTCCTGATCCTGCCCGGCGGCCGGCCCGGCCTGGAGGACGAGGCGGACGAAGAGGCCCGGGAGCAGGTGGAGATCGCGGCCAAATATGCCGGGTATATGGCGCGTCAGCAGGAAGAGGTGGAGCGCCAGCGGGCCCTGGAGGACCAGGTCCTGCCCCTGGATTTCGACTATATGGCCCTGTCCGGCCTGTCCATGGAGGTGCGCCAGAAGCTCAATGCCACGCGCCCCGCCACCCTGGGCCAGGCCGCCCGCATCTCCGGTGTGACACCGGCGGCGGTGTCGGTGCTCATGGTGCACCTGAAGCGCGGGGACCTGTTGCGAGGACAAATGCCATGAACGCTATGCCGCTGGCCCTGGCCCAGGCCCTTGAGCAGATGAGCCTGGTGCTGGACGCATCCCGGCAAAAGGCCCTGCTGGACTATCTGGCCCTGCTGGCCAAGTGGAACCGCACCTACAACCTGACGGCCATCCACGAGCCGGAGCGCATGCTCACTCACCACCTGCTGGACAGCTTGGCCATCCTGCCCCACGTGGGTCCGGGGCCCCTGCTGGATGTGGGCAGTGGCGGCGGTCTGCCAGGCATCCCCCTGGCCATTGCGCGGCCGGATCTGGCGGTGACCCTGCTGGATAGCAGCCAGAAGAAGTGCAGCTTCATGCAGCAGGCCGTCATCGAACTGAACCTGGCCCAGGTCCGTGTGCTGCATGCCCGGGTGGAGGCCTTCACGTCCCCCGGGGGCTTTCCCCAGATCGTGTCCCGGGCCTTCAGTGATCTGCAGGAATTCGTCGCTCTCAGCCGCCATCTCCTGGCCCCCGGGGGGGAGTGGCTGGCCATGAAGGGCCTCTTTCCCCATGAGGAGATCGGCCAGCTCCAGGGGGCCCGGGTCAAGGCCCGAGTGGCACTGCAGGTACCGGGCCTGGAGGCGGGTCGGCACCTCATCATCATGGCAGCGGAGTGAGCATGGCGCGTATCCTGGCGGTCACCAATCAGAAAGGGGGGGTGGGCAAGACCACCACCGCCGTCAACCTGGCGGCCTGCCTGGCCCATCTCGGGCAACGCATCCTGCTCATCGACATGGATCCCCAGGGCAACGCCACCACCGGCAGCGGCATCGACAAGCAACGTCTGCCACACACCGTCTATCACCTGTTGCTGCGGCAACAGCCCTTTGCCCGGGTGCGGGTGCGCTCCGGCTCGGGGGATTTCGACGTGCTGCCCGCCAACCGGGACATGGCCGGGGCGGAAGTAGAACTGGTACAGGCGGAGGAACGGGAGTTTCGCCTGCAGCAGGCCCTGACGACGGTCATGGAGCAGTACGACAGCATACTCATCGACTGTCCCCCCGCCCTGAACCTGCTCACGGTGAACGCCCTCACCGCCGCCCATGCGGTGATCATCCCCATGCAGTGCGAATATTTCGCCATCGAAGGCCTGGCGGACCTGGTCAACACGGTGAAAAAGATCAAGGCCCGCCTGAACCCGGACCTGGTCATCGACGGGGTCCTGCGGGTGATGTTCGACCCGCGCAACACCCTGGCCCAACACGTCTCGGACCAGCTCAAGGCCCACTTCGGGGCCAAGGTGTTCGATACCGTGGTGCCCCGCAATGTGCGCTTGGCGGAGGCCCCCAGCCATGGGCTTTCGGCCCTGCGCTACGACAAGGGCTCGAAGGGGGCCCAGGCCTATCTGCAGATGGCCCGGGAACTCATGGCCCGGCACGGGACAGCGGGGCATGGGCGGGCCCGGGACGATTCGGCACTTTCTTGAAGCATGCACAGCAGGAGGAAGGCGACATGGCGAAGATGAAGGGACTGGGGCGCGGTCTGGATGCCCTCCTGGGCGCCGGGGAGACCGCGGAAGGCGAGCGCCTGCTCACCCTGCCGGTGGAAAGCCTGGTGCCCGGCAAGTACCAGCCCCGTACCCGCATGGACAGCAAGGCCCTGGCGGAACTTGCGGATTCCATCAAATCCCAGGGGCTGATGCAGCCCATCCTGGCCCGGGCCATCCCGGGGGGGCGCTACGAGATCATCGCCGGCGAGCGGCGCTGGCGGGCCTGCCAGCTGGCCGGCCTCAGCGAGGTCACGGTGCTGGTGCGGGAAGTGCCCGACGATGCCGCCCTGAAGATGGCCCTCATCGAGAACATCCAGCGGGAAGACCTCAATCCCCTGGAGGAGGCCCAGGGACTGCAACGCCTCATCCAGGAATTCAGCATGACCCACCAAAGCGCGGCGGAGTCCGTGGGGCGCTCCCGGGTGGCGGTGACCAACCTGTTGCGTCTGCTGCAGCTGAGCAAGCCGGTGCAGGCCATGCTCATGGAGGGGGATCTGGACATGGGCCATGCCCGTGCCCTGGTGCCTCTGACCCATGCCCGCCAGGTGGATGCCGCCCATGAAATCGCGCGGCGGGAGCTGTCCGTGCGGGAGGCAGAACGCCTGGTCAGCCGCCTCCTCAAGCCCGCCACGGCCACCCCGGTACAACGGGATCGGGATGTGGTGCGCCTGGAGGAGGATCTCTCCGAGCGTCTCGCCGCCACAGTGCACATACGTGCCAACCGCAAGGGGGCGGGCCGGCTCAGCATCGATTTCGGCAGCCTGGAACAACTGGATGGCATCCTGGAGCGCATCCGTTGAGCCGGGAAATCATCAAAGGCTTTGATGTTTGTATTAGCCGCTCTAATTGAAATATAATTTCCCGCTAATTTTTTTCGCCGTAGTCTGGCAGGCGGTTGCCGTCCTGGTGACGGCAATCCTGGTCGGCGTGTTTTGGGGTCTGCCGGGATGGGGTGTGCTGTATGGCGGCACGGTGGCCATGGTCAACGCAGGGTTTCTGGCTTGGCGCTGGCGCAAAGGGTTGCATGTCTATCACTGTGATGGCCACAGGCACCTGAAGAGCTTTCACCGTTCACTCGTGGAGCGGTTTTTTGTTGTCTTAGTGTTGTTGGCCCTGGGTTTTTGGCTGGGCTCCAGGGGGCCCGGACTGCAAGCCTGGGCCGTATTGTTGGGCTTTGTAGTGGGGCAGCTGACGTGGGTGATTGCGGCGGCGAGCCAGAAAACGGAATAACGGGTTACACGCCATGTCCGCGGAAGCGCACACCTCGACGGAATACATCAAGCACCACCTGCAGAACCTGACCTATGGTCAGTTGCCCGCCGGCTATCAACGCAGCGATGGCACGCTCCTGCAGGACTCCGCCTGGACCATCGCCCACTCCCCCCAGGAAGCCAAGGACATGGGCTTCATGGCCATCAACCTGGATACCATGGGCTTTTCCATCGTTCTGGGCATCGTCTTCCTGTTCTTTTTCCGCAAGGCGGCCAAGCATGCCGTAGCCGACGTGCCCGGCGGCCTGCAGAACTTCGTGGAATGGGTGGTGGAATTCATCGACTCCAGCGTGCGTGGCTCCTTCACCGGGCGCAACAACATGGTGGCGCCCCTGGCCCTGACCATCTTCATCTGGATCTTCCTGATGAACCTGCTGGACCTGATGCCCATCGACTGGATACCGGGCCTGTCCAGCCTCCTGGGGGTGCCCTATCTCAAGGCCGTGGCCACCACCGATCCCAATGCCACCTTCGGCATGTCCCTCACCGTGTTCGCCCTGGTGCTGTAGTACAGCTTCAAGATGAAGGGCTTGGGCGGGTTCATGGGGGAGCTGACCCTGCAGCCCTTCGGCAAGTGGGGCATGCCCGCGAACCTGCTGCTGGAAGGGGTCAACCTCATTGCCAAGCCCGTTTCCCTGGCCCTGCGACTGTTCGGCAACATGTACGCCGGCGAGATGATCTTCATCCTCATCGCCATCATGTTCTCCGGGGGCGTGGTCCTGGCCCTGACGGGGGGTGTGCTGCAGTGGGCCTGGGCCGTGTTCCACATCCTCATCATCACCCTGCAGGCCTTCATTTTCATGACGCTGACCATCGTCTATCTGGACATGGCGCATCAGGAACACCATTGATTTCGTATTCGTGCATCGTCTCTAGGAGAAAACCATGACTGAAGTACAAGCTATGCTGTTCATCGCCGGCGCCATCATGATGGGCCTGGGTGCCCTGGGCGCCTCCGTGGGTATCGGTATCCTGGGGGGGCGCTTCCTGGAAGGCGCCGCCCGTCAGCCCGAGCTGATCCCCATGCTGCGCACCCAGTTCTTCATCGTCATGGGTCTGGTGGATGCCGTGCCCATGATCGCCGTGGGCCTGGCCATGTACGTGCTCTTTGCCGTTGCCGCCTAAGCGGGTGGGCATGATCCATTTGCACGAGGACCGCTCATGAACATGAATTTGACCCTGATCGGGCAGTCCATCACCTTTGCCATCTTCGTGTGGTTCTGCATGAAGTTCATCTGGCCCCATCTGATCAATGCGCTGGAAGCTCGCAAGCAGCGTATTGCCGATGGTCTGGCGGCCGCCGAACGCGGTAAGCACGAACTGGAGCTTTCCACCAAACGCGCCACCGAGAATCTGGTGGAGGCCAAGCAGAAGTCCGCGGAGATCATCGCCCAGGCGGAAAAGCGCGCCAGCCAGATGATCGAAGAGGCCAAAATGGCCGCCCGGGAAGAAGGGGATCGCCTGATTGCCGCCGCCAAGGCAGAGATCGAGCAGGAGGGCCATCGCGCCCGCGAGGCCCTGCGTGGTGAAGTGGCCGCCCTGGTGGTGGCCGGTGCCAGCCGCATCCTGCGCCGGGAAGTGAATCCCCAGGCCCACGCGGATCTGCTGGAAGCCATCCAGAACGAGCTGTGATGGGGATGGACGAGTCATGGAACGTGCAACTCTAGCCCGCCCCTACGCCGAGGCCACGGCCAAGCTGGCCGCCGAGACCCAGGGCTGGGAGCCCTGGGCACAGCGCCTGGCCCTGCTGGACACCCTGGTGGGGGACGCGCAGATCCAGGCCCTGGCGGCCAATCCGGGGGTGGAGAGCAGCCGGGTGGCCGAGGTGATACTCGCCGTTTGTGGCCAGGCCCTGGGTACCGAGGGGGCCAACCTGGTGCAGCTGCTGGCCGAAAACCGGCGCCTGACGCTGCTGCCGGAGATCAGGGCCCAGTTCCAGGCCCTTAAGGCCATCCAGGAGGGCGAGCTCACGGCCCATGTCACCAGTGCCTATGAGTTGACCGCTGCCCAGCTGGCAGCCCTGGTGGCCAGGCTGGAAGACAGATATGGTCGCCGTATCAAGGCCACCCAGTCCACGGACCCGGAGCTCATCGGTGGCGTGCTCATCCAGGTGGGTGACGAAGTGATGGATGCGTCGGTGCGCGGTGGCCTGGAGCAGTTGTCCGTCACCCTGCAGGCTTGAACACATGTGTCCGGGGAGCGGCCAAACCGGCCGGGCCAGGGGCAAAGGACTTGAAAGAGAATCGGAGTAGCTATGCAACTCAACCCGTCTGAAATCAGCGAGCTGATCAAGAGCCGGATCCAGAACCTGGAATCCGGTACCGAGCTGCGCACCCAGGGGACCGTGGTCTCGGTCACCGACGGCATCGTCCGCATCCACGGCCTGGCGGACGTGATGCAGGGTGAAATGCTGGAGTTCCCCGACAACACCATGGGCATGGCCCTGAACCTGGAGCGGGACTCCGTGGGCGCGGTGGTGCTGGGGGAGTACGAGCACATCTCCGAGGGGGATACGGTGAAGTGTACCGGCCGCATCCTGGAGGTACCCGTGGGTGAAGGCCTGCTGGGTCGGGTGGTGAACGCCCTGGGCCAGCCCATCGACGGCAAGGGCCCCATCAACACCAGTGGCACCTCTCCCATCGAGAAGATCGCCCCCGGCGTGATCGCGCGCAAGTCCGTGGATCAGCCCATGCAGACCGGCCTCAAGTCCGTGGATGCCATGGTGCCCATCGGCCGGGGCCAGCGGGAGTTGATCATCGGTGACCGCCAGACCGGCAAGACCGCGGTGGCCATCGATACCATCATCAACCAGAAGGGTACCGGCATCCTCTGTATCTACGTGGCCGTGGGCCAGAAGGCCTCCAGCATTGCCAACGTGGTGCGCAAGCTGGAAGAGCATGGCGCCATGGACCATACCATCGTGGTGGCGGCCACCTCCTCGGATCCGGCGGCCATGCAGTTCATCGCCCCCTATGCCGGTTGCACCATGGGGGAGTACTTCCGCGACACCGGCCGGGATGCCCTCATCGTCTACGACGACCTGACCAAGCAGGCCTGGGCCTATCGTCAGATCTCCCTGCTGCTGCGCCGGCCCCCGGGACGGGAGGCCTATCCCGGCGACGTGTTCTACCTGCACTCCCGCCTGCTGGAACGCTCCGCCCGGGTGAATGCGGACTTCGTGGAGAAAAACACCCAGGGTGGCGTGAAGGGCCAGACCGGTTCCCTGACCGCCCTGCCCATCATCGAGACCCAGGCCGGTGACGTGTCTGCCTTCGTGCCCACCAACGTGATCTCCATTACCGATGGCCAGATCTTCCTGGAGTCCGACCTGTTCAACGCCGGCATCCGGCCGGCCATCAACGCCGGCCTGTCCGTGTCCCGAGTGGGGGGCGCGGCCCAGACCAAGGTGATCAAGAAGCTGGGGGGCGGTATCCGCCTGGCCCTGGCCCAGTATCGCGAGCTGGCGGCCTTTGCCCAGTTCGCCTCGGATCTGGATGAGGCCACACGCAAACAGCTGGACCGGGGCAAGCTGGTCACGGAACTCATGAAGCAGTTCCAGTACACCCCCATGAACGTGGCGGAGATGGCCGTGACCCTGTTCGCCGTCAACATGGGCTACATGGATGACGTGGAAGTGAAGCGGGCCCTGGCCTTCGAGGCCGCCCTGCAGTCCTACATCAAGGCCCAGCATGGTGGTCTGCTGGAGCGCATCCAGAGCAGTGGTGACCTGGACAGCGAGTCCGAGAAGCAGCTAACTGCCGCCATCGAGGACTTCAAGGCCGGCGCCGCCTACTGATCGGGACTGAGCCATGGCAGCTGGTAAAGAGATCCGCACCCAGATCAAGAGCGTGGAGAACACGCGCAAGATCACCCGGGCCATGGAGATGGTGGCCGCCGCGAAGATGCGCAAGGCCCAGGAGCGCATGCGCCAGGCCCGGCCCTATGCGGAAAAGATCGCCCGCATGGCGGCCCACTTCAGCCAGGCCCACCCCGAGTATCGCCATCCCTTCGTCATCCCCCGGGAGAACATCAAGCGCGTGGGCTTGATCCTGGTGACCACGGACAAGGGCCTGTGCGGCGGCCTGAACACCAATGCCCTGCGCGTGGCCCTGGCCAGGATGAAGGCCTGGGACGAGCAGCAGGTGGAGGTGGATGTGTGTGCCGTGGGCAACAAGGGGCTGGGCTTCATCCAGCGTCTGGGGGGCACGGTCATCGCCCAGGCCACCGGTCTCGGCGATACCCCCCAGATGGAGCGCCTCATCGGCCCGGTGCAGATCATGCTCGACGCCTATAAGGAAGGCCGCATCGATGCCCTGTATCTGATCTACAGCCGTTTCGTGTCCACCATGAAACAGGAGCCCTCCTTCAAGCAGCTGGTGCCCCTGTCGGCGGAAGAGGCGGAGGAAAAGGCGGAACACCACTGGGATTACATCTACGAGCCCGAGGCCAAGGGCGTGGTGGACAGCCTCATGGTGCGCTACATCGAGGCCCTGATCTACCAGGCCGTCACCGAGAACATGGCCTGTGAACAATCCGCCCGCATGGTGGCCATGAAGGCCGCTTCGGACAACGCCAAGAGCGTCATCGACGAACTCAAGCTGGTCTACAACAAGACCCGCCAGGCCGCCATCACCCAGGAAATCAGCGAGATCGTCGCCGGCGCCGCCGCCGTGTGAATCTCCAGGCACAGTATTCGCTATCAGGAAATTAGGAAACGAGCATGACCGAAGGAAAAATCGTTCAGATCATCGGTGCCGTGGTGGACATGGAGTTCCCCCGGGGTTCCATCCCCAAGGTCTATGACGCCATCACCATGGATGAGCCCCGGCTCACCTTCGAAGTACAGCAGCAGCTGGGGGATGGGGTGGTGCGCACCATCGCCATGGGCTCCACCGACGGTCTGCAGCGGGGTGCCCTGGTGCAGAACACCGGCGCAGCCATCTCCGTACCCGTGGGTCAGGCCACCCTGGGCCGCATCATGGACGTGCTGGGGGACCCGGTGGATGAAGCCGGCCCCGTGGAGGCCGAGACCCGTTGGCCCATCCACCGCAAGGCCCCGGCCTATGCCGATCAGGCGGCGGCGGTGGAGATCCTGGAGACCGGCATCAAGGTCATCGATCTGGTGATGCCCATCGCCAAGGGGGGCAAGGTGGGCCTGTTCGGTGGCGCCGGCGTGGGCAAGACCGTGACCCTCATGGAGCTGATCCGCAACATCGCCGTGGAACACAGTGGCTTCTCGGTGTTCGCCGGCGTGGGGGAACGCACCCGGGAAGGCAACGACTTCTACCACGAGATGAAGGAAGGCGGCGTGCTGGACAAGGTGTCCCTGGTCTACGGCCAGATGAACGAGCCCCCGGGCAACCGCCTGCGCGTGGCCCTGACCGGCTTGACCATGGCGGAATACTTCCGCGACGAAGGCCGGGACGTGCTGTTCTTCGTGGACAACATCTACCGCTACACCCTGGCGGGTACGGAAGTCTCCGCCCTACTGGGGCGCATGCCCTCCGCCGTGGGCTACCAGCCCACCCTGGCCTCGGAGATGGGGGCCCTGCAGGAGCGCATCACCTCCACCAAGACCGGTTCCATCACCTCCTTCCAGGCGGTGTACGTGCCCGCCGACGACCTCACCGACCCGTCTCCGGCCACCACCTTCGCTCACCTGGATGCCACCCTGGTGCTGTCCCGCCAGGTGGCGGAACTGGGCATCTACCCGGCGGTGGACCCCCTGGATTCCACGTCCCGCATCCTGGATCCCCTGGTGGTGGGCGAGGAGCACTACGCCGTGGCCCGTTCCGTGCAGGCCACCCTGCAGCGCTACAAGGAGCTGCGGGACATCATCGCCATCCTGGGCATGGACGAGCTGTCGCCGGAAGACAAGCTGGCCGTGGCCCGGGCGCGCAAGATCCAGCGTTTCCTGTCCCAGCCCTTCTTCGTGGCCGAGGCCTTCACCGGTGCACCGGGCAAGTACGTGTCCCTCAAGGACACCATCGGCGCCTTCAAGGCCATCGTCGCCGGCGAATACGACCATCTGCCGGAACAGGCCTTCTACATGGTGGGCACCATTGAAGAGGCCGTGGAAAAGGCCAAGACGATTCAATGATCAGGGCAGGGGTGGCGGCCTAGGGATGCTGACTGCAATGCAGAGCCAGCCTGGCCGGCCCACAGTCCACAGCCGCAACACGGGAGCTTGATATGGCCATGACCATCCGCGTCGACATCGTCAGTGCCGAGGCCGCCATCTATTCCGGCCTGGCGGAGTACGTGATCGCGCCGGCGGAAATGGGGGAAGTCGGCATCTATCCCCGCCACACCCCCCTGCTCACCCGCCTGAAGCCAGGCTCCGTGCGCATCAAGTCCCCGGACAAGAGCGAAGAGGACCTGATCTACGTCTCCAGTGGCATGCTGGAGGTGCAGCCGGGCATCATCACCATCCTGTCGGATACCGCCATCCGGGGTGCCGACCTGGATGAGGCCCGGGCCCTGGAGGCCAAGCGCATGGCCGAGGAGGCCATGCAGAGCCGCAGCGCTTCCCTGGACTATGCTCGCGCCCAGGCCGAACTGGCCGAAGCCGTGGCCCAGCTGGCCACCATCCAGAAGCTGCGCAAGATCAAGCACTGATACGGGCTGCCGGGTACAGACCCCGGCAGCACGATACCTGGCAGCTCGGTATGGCAAAGCCGGGCCCAGGCGGCCCACGCCTGCTTCCTCACCCTGCACCCCAGGCCTCGGACAGGACCAATTTGCCGCGCTGCGCGCGCAATGGCGGCAATGGATTTGTTCAGCGTTGGCCTTAAGTGCCCTGCATTTCCTCCAGCATGCTGGAAAGATCGTCGGCGTGCTCCTCTTCCATGGCCAGGATGTCTTCCAGCATGCGCCGGGTGGTCACGTCCTTGTCGCCCAGGTAGCGGATCATCTCGCTGTAGCTGTCTATGGCGATGCGCTCTGCCACCAGATCCTCCCGGATCATGTCCATGAGGTCCCTGCCTTCCACGTATTCCGCATGACTGCGGGTGATGAGGCCTTCGGGGTTGAAGTTGGGCTCCCCCTTCAGCTGCACGATACGGGTGGCGAGCTGGTCGGCGTGCTGCTGTTCCTCGTTGGCGTGCTGCAGGAACTCCTGGGCCACGGAGTCGGCGTTGATGCCGGCGGCCATGAAATAGTGGCGCTTGTAACGCAGGATGCAGATCAGTTCCGTGGCCAGGGCCTCATTCAGTAGTTTGATCACCGTTTCCCGGTCGGCCTGATAACCGGCGGTGACGGCGCCATCCTGGATATGCTTGCGGGCCCGGGCCCGCAAGGTCTGGATGTCGGTGAAAAAGGGGTGGTTCCGTGCCTGGCTGGTGGTTTTGCCAGTGCTCTTCGTGGCGGCCTTCGTTGCCGACTTCGTGGGGGCTTTTGCAGGGGCTTTGGCCATTTCGTTCTCCTTCAGGGTGAAAGTCGTGCCAGACAGCCTGAAGCCCAGAGGCATGGAACGGGAGTGGCTTCAGGTTGCGCTTGCGGGGTATGTCCCTATTGAAGATAGACCGTCTTTGCGCAAGACAAGACCGGATTCCTGCCCTACAGTGCGCCACATGCAATGTCTGTCGCGGGCTGGGTGCTGCGCCAGACGGCGGAACCCGCGCCGCTGACGGCAGGCAGCCTCGATCCGGAAATACAGCCATATGAGTCAGAAATCCCACAGTCAATGGTCTTCCCGCATGGGCTTCATCCTGGCGGCCACGGGGTCCGCCGTGGGCCTGGGCAATATCTGGAAATTTCCCTACATGGTGGGGCAAAGTGGAGGGGCGGCCTTCGTGCTGGTGTATTTGCTCTGTGTCACCTTCATCGGGGTACCCATCCTGGTGGCGGAATGGATGTTGGGCCGCCGGGGCCAGAAGAATCCCATCCACACCATGGCCCAGCTGGCCCGGGAGAACGGGCACGGTCGCCAGTGGGCCCTGGTGGGGGCCATGGGGGTGCTGGCCGCCTTCCTCATCCTGTCCTTTTATTCGGTGATCGGTGGTTGGGCCTTGGCCTACATCGGCAAGGCGGCCATGGGGGCTTTCCATGGCCTGGACAAGCTGGCCGTGGGTGGGGCCTTCGAGCATTTTCTCGCCCAACCCACGGGGCTGCTGTTCTGGCACAGCCTGTTCATGGCCCTCACGGTGTTCGTTGTGGCCTTTGGCGTGTCGGCTGGCATAGAGCGTGCGAGCAAGCTGATGATGCCGGGTCTGGCCCTGATCCTCATCGTGCTGGTGGGCTATGGCATGACTACCCCGGGCTTTGCCGAAGGCCTGCGGTTTCTCTTTGCCCCGGACTGGAGCCGGCTGGATGGCCAGATCCTGCTGGCGGCGCTGGGGCACGCCTTCTTCACCCTGTCCCTGGGCATGGGCATCATGATGGCCTATGGCTCCTATCTGGGCCAGGAGGTGGACCTGCTGCGTACCGCCCGCATGGTGGTGTTCCTGGATACCCTGTTTGCCCTATTTGCCGGCCTGGCCATTTTCCCCATCGTCTTCGCCCACGGCCTGGATCCCGCCTCGGGACCCGGCCTGGTGTTCGTCACCCTGCCCCTGGCCTTTGGCCACATGGTGGGGGGCCTGGTGGTCGGCACTCTGTTCTTCCTGCTGCTTACCTTCGCCGCCCTGACCTCCTCCATCTCCCTATTGGAGCCCGTGGTGGAGCTGCTGGAGGAACGCACCCCCCTGGGGCGGGTGGCAGCCACCGTGACGGCGGGTCTGGGCATCTGGGCCCTGGGTATCGCCGCCCTGCTGTCCTTCAGTCTGTGGAGCGGCGTGCAGCTCTTCGAGCTGAATATTTTCGACCTGCTGGACTACGCCACCAGCAAGTTCATGCTGCCCCTGGCGGGTCTGGGGGCCATCGTGTTCGCCGCCTGGAAGCTGGACCAGCAGAGCGTGCAAGCGGAACTGGGTCTGGGTAGCGTGGGCTTTGGCCTGTGGCTGCTGGCGACCAGATTCATCGCCCCCCTGGGGGTACTGTTCGTGTTCTGGAGCAACCTGTGAGCCGGCCGGCAGGAACGCCGGGTGTGTTTGCATCCGCGTGCGGACAAGGACGTAAAGCCTGAGGTGCAGTTATGGAATGGATACACGTCATCACCCCGGCAATTCCGGAAGTGGAACTGCTGCGTCTCTGTACCCTGGAGCAATTGCCGGCCTTGTGCAGCGACGTCTGTGAGGTCCACGCGCAAGTCGGGGCCGAGAGGGGCGAGATCAGCTGCATCTGGGGGGTCTTCGATACCCGCCGCACGGCGGTGCGCAATGGCGTGCGCTTTGAGCTGATTTCCTGTCCCAATGCCCTGCAGTGGACGGTGACCACGCGCAACGACGCGACCACCCTGCATGGCAGCATCAACGTGGCCCGGGGGGATGCGGAATTCATCGCGACCATAGCCGACTTCCTGACGCTCTTTCGCCAGGGTCTGGAGCAAGGCCGGGGCTGAAGACCACAGCGCCACAAAATTTCCAAGGGGCACTGAAGCCCGGCCATTCATGTGCCGTTAAGCACATTGCGCATGGGGTGAAAAGACCCAGGGCAGGCCGGCGCCCTGTCGCAGGCCTGCTTCGGGGGACTTGCCTGGACGCTATACTTCAACGCTTTCTGCTGCATCGGGGCAGCCTAAAACACCGCTCTACAACCCAGTCTGCAACCCAGCTCACAACACAGTTCACAACCCAGCCCGACTCCAATCCATCATGTCCTCTCCCCTGGAAATCCTCATCCTAGCTGCCGGCAAGGGCACACGCATGCGCTCCGACCTGCCCAAGGTCCTGCACCCCCTGGCCGGCAAACCCCTGCTCACCCATGTGGTCGACACGGCCAAGGCCCTGGAGGCGGCCCGCATCTGCGTGATCTATGGCTTTGGCGGCGACGCCGTGCCCCAGGCCCTGGCTAGCGAGGGCCTGAGCTTCGTGCTCCAGGCCGAGCAGCTGGGCACCGGCCACGCCGTGGCCCAGGCCCTGCCCCAATTGACGGATGGGGGCGTCACCCTGGTGCTGTATGGCGACGTGCCCCTGACCCGGGCCGCCACCCTGGAGCCTCTGGTGGCTGCGGCCCGGGCGGGACGCCTGGGACTGCTCACCGTGGATCTGGACGACCCCACGGGCTACGGCCGCATCGTGCGGATTGGGGGCCAGGTCACCCGCATCGTGGAACACAAGGACGCAGACGACGCCGAGCGCGGCATACGGGAGGTGAACACCGGCATCCTGGCCATACCCACGGCGCGGCTGAAGATCTGGATCCAGGCGCTGAAGAACGACAATGCCCAGGGCGAGTACTACCTCACCGACATCATCGCCATGGCCGTGGCCGACGATGTGGCCGTGGAGACCCACCAGCCCCGGCATGCCTGGGAGGTGTTGGGGGTGAACAGCAAGGCCCAGCTGGCGGAGCTGGAGCGCATCCATCAGGGCGAGGTGGCCCGGGGCCTGCTGGAGGCCGGCGTGACCCTGGCAGACCCGGCGCGGCTGGATGTGCGCGGCCACGTCCAATGTGGTCGCGATGTCAGCATCGACGTCAACTGCGTCTTCGAAGGCCGCGTGATACTGGGGGATGGCGCGAGAGTGGGCGCTAACTGCGTACTCAAGAACGTGGAGTTGGGGCCGGGGGTGGAGATCAAGCCCTTCTGCCACATCGAGTCCGCCCGCCTGGGGGCCCGGGCCATCATCGGCCCCTATGCCCGCATCCGTCCCGGTACCGAGCTGGCGGAAGAGGTGCACGTGGGCAACTTCGTGGAGCTGAAGAATGCCCAGGTGGGCGTCAACAGCAAGATCAACCACCTGTCCTACGTGGGTGATGCCACCGTGGGCAGCAAGGTCAACATCGGTGCCGGCACCATCACCTGCAATTACGATGGTGCCAACAAGCACCGCACCATCATCGAGGATGAGGTCTTCATCGGCTCCGACACCCAGCTGGTGGCGCCGGTGACCGTGGGCAGGGGCGCCACCCTGGGGGCGGGCACCACCCTGACCCAGGATGCCCCCCCTGGGGAGCTCACCCTCTCCCGGGTGAAGCAGCTCACCCTGGCGGGCTGGCAGCGGCCGGTGAAAAAGAAATAGGAAAGGAGCGGGACTATGTGTGGCATCGTCGGCGCCATTGCGCAACGCAACGTGGTTCCCATCCTGCTGGAGGGGCTGCAGCGCCTGGAATATCGCGGCTATGACTCCGCCGGCCTGGCGGTACGGGGCGAAGATGGGGCCCTGCGGCGCATCCGCTCCGTGGGCAAGGTGGCGCGCCTGCAGGAGATGGTGGCGGTGACGCCCACACCGGGACATCTGGGGATTGCCCACACCCGCTGGGCCACCCATGGCATGCCGGCGGAACGCAACGCCCATCCCCACATGAGTGGCGAGAAGGTGGCGGTGGTGCACAACGGCATCATCGAAAACCACGCCGAATTGCGGGCGGAACTCTCCGCCCAGGGTTATGCCTTCAGCTCCGAGACGGATACCGAGGTCATCGCCCACTTGCTGGCCCACATCCTGACCACCACTCCCGACCTGCTGGAGGCCGTGCAGGAGGCCGTACAGCGCCTGGTGGGGGCCTACGCCCTGGCGGTGGCCACACCGGAGGATGCAGATCGCCTGGTGGTGGCCCGGGCCGGCAGTCCCCTGGTCATAGGCCTGGGCCTGGGGGAGAACTTCATTGCCTCCGACGTCTTCGCCCTGCTGCCCGTGACCAACCGCTTCGTCTTCCTGGAAGAAGGGGATATCGCCGAGATCACCCGAGAAGGCATACGCATCCTGGATGCCGAGGGCAATGCGATGTCCCGGCCGGAGCGCATCTCCCAGCTGTCCGCGGCAACGGCGGACAAGGGTCCCTACGCCCATTACATGCTCAAGGAGATCTTCGAGCAGCCCGCGGTCATCGCCGAGACCCTGGAAGGCCGCATGCACAAGGGCCGTCTCCTGGAGGAAAGTTTCGGCCACAAGGCCCAGCAACTCTTCGACGCCACCCAGGGGGTGCACATCATCGCCTGCGGCACCAGCTACCACGCCGGCCTGGTGGCCAAGTACTGGCTGGAGGAAGTGGGCGTGCCCTGCCACGTGGAAGTGGCCAGCGAATACCGCTACCGCAAGGTGGTGGTGCCCGATGGCACCCTGTTCCTGTCCATCTCCCAGTCCGGCGAGACTGCCGACACCCTGGCTGCCCTGCGGGGTGCCAGGCAGGCGGGTTATGTGGGCTCCATGACCATCTGCAACGTGCCCGAGTCCTCCCTGACGCGGGAGTCCGACGTGGCCCTCATGACCCGGGCGGGCCCGGAGATCGGCGTGGCCTCCACCAAGGCCTTCACCACCCAGCTCACCGCCCTGCGTCTGCTGGTACTGGCCCTGGCCCGACGCCGGGGCATGAGCGGGGAGCAGGAGGCCCGCCTGGTGGAAGAACTGCAGGCCTTGCCCCGCCAGGTGGAAGTGGTGCTGGAGCTGTCCGATGCCATCAAGGGCATGGCCGAGGCCTTCGGCGACAAGCAGCATGCCCTTTTCCTGGGCCGGGGGGCCTTCTATCCCATCGCCCTGGAAGGGGCCCTGAAGCTGAAGGAGATCTCCTACATCCATGCCGAGGCCTATCCCGCGGGAGAGCTCAAGCACGGCCCCCTGGCCCTGGTGGATGCCAGCATGCCGGTGATCTGTGCCCTGCCCAACGACCCCCTGCTGGAAAAGGTACTGTCCAACCTGCAGGAAGTACGCGCCCGGGGTGGGGAGTTGTTCCTGTTTTCCGACAAAAACGTGAAGATCGAACTGGACCACTACCAGAACCTCACCCTGGCAGACATCTTTCCCAGCACCGCCCCCATCGTCTACAGCGTGCCCCTGCAGCTGCTGGCTTATCATGCCGCCGTGCTCAAGGGCACGGATGTGGATCAGCCGCGTAACCTGGCCAAATCCGTCACCGTGGAATAGACGTGGAATAGAGGAGGAAAGGACGCAGATGGCCGTCATCGCCGTGTTCAACCAGAAAGGTGGGGTGGGCAAGACCACCACCTGCCTGAATGTGGCCGCAGCCCTGGCCTTGCTGGAGCGCAGGCCCCTGGTGGTGGACCTGGACCCTCAGGCCCATGTGAGCCTGGCCCTGGGCCAGCGTCACTTGCCGGCCCAGGTCACGGCGGCGGCCTTTTTCCGCGAGCAGGTCCCCTTGGATCGGCTGGTGCGTCCGCTGGCCAATGGCCTGCGCTTGTTGCCCGGGCATGCGGATCTGTCCAAGGTGGACGCCCTGCTGGGTTCCACTTCCGGAGTGGCGGGCTTGTTGAAGAAGGGTCTGGCGGCCGCTGCTGCCACCCGGGAAGGCCCGGTCCTCATCGATTGCGCCCCCACCCTGGGGGTGTTGTCCCTCAATGCCCTGGTGGCGGCACACCGGGTGCTGGTGCCCGTGACCGCCGATTACCTCTCCATCCAGGGCCTCAACCGACTGGATATGGCCCTGAACGTGCTCGAAGGGCCCCTCAAGCGCAGCATCGAACGTGCCGTGGTGCTCACGCGTTTCGACGAGAACAAGGCCCAGTGCCGGGACGCCCTGGCCAATCTGAAGCATCGTTACGGCGAACGCCTGTGCGAGACCCGCATCGCCGACGATGCCGCCCTGTCCGAGAGCCCGGCCCACGGCATGGACATCTTCGCCTACGCGCCGGACTCCGCCGGGGCCCACGACTATCGCCTGTTGACCATGGAGCTGCTGTCCAAGGGCTTCTTCCAGTAAGCTTCCGGCACCGGCCCCGCGACAGTCGCAGCGGGGCGCAGCAGGAGAAGAGCTGGTTTGACTGCATACGGCACCCCCGACAAGGGCTTGCAAGTGGCTGCCGGTCTGGACGCCAACCAGGCCTGGCTGGAGCGCAGCCGCGCCGCCCTCTGGCATCCCTGTACCCAGATGAAGCATCTGGAGCAGATCCCGCCCCTGCCCATCGTCCGGGGCGAGGGCGCCTGGCTGGTGGACTACGATGGCCGACGCTACCTGGACGGCATCTCCTCCTGGTGGGTCAACCTCTTTGGCCATGCCCATCCCCGTATCAATGCCGCCATCGTCGACCAGTTGCAGAGGATAGAGCACGTCATCCTGGCGGGCTGTACCCATGGGCCGGTGGTGGAGCTGTCGGAACGTCTGGCCCGGCTCACCGGGCTGGGCCACGCCTTCTATGCCTCCGATGGCGCCAGCGCCACGGAAATCGCCCTGAAGATGAGCTTCCACTACTGGCGCAACCAGGGCAGAACGCAAAAGACCGGCTTCATCAGCCTGCAAAACGGTTATCACGGCGAAACCCTGGGGGCCCTGTCGGTGACCGACGTGGCCCTGTTCAAGGACACCTACGCCCCCCTGCTGCGCCAGGCCCACCAGGTCATGAGCCCGGACAGCCGCCTGGCCCGGGACGGCGAGACCGCCGAGGAACATGCCCTGCGGGCGGCGGCGGACCTGGAGGCCTGGCTGGCCCGGCACGCCGAGCACACCGCCGCCCTCATCCTGGAACCCCTGGTTCAGGGGGCCGTGGGCATGGCCATGTATCCCCCGATATATCTGCAGCGGGCCCGGGCCCTGTGCGAGCAATACGAGGTGCATCTCATCGCCGATGAGATCGCGGTGGGCTTTGGTCGCACGGGCACGCT
Organism: uncultured Thiobacillus sp.; assembly: GCA_964628785.1. Lineage (GTDB taxonomy): Bacteria > Pseudomonadota > Gammaproteobacteria > Burkholderiales > Thiobacillaceae > PFJX01. Next base: position 905 of record CAZVNY010000005.1, on the reverse strand, counting down.
GTTTGCCTGCGAGCAGGCCGGCATCCACCCGGATTTCCTCTGTCTTTCCAAGGGCCTCACTGGCGGCTACCTGCCCCTGTCCTGCGTGCTCAGCACGGATGCGGTCTATGCCGCCTTCTACGCTGACGATACCGCCCGGGGTTTCCTCCACTCCCATTCCTACACCGGCAACCCCCTGGCCTGCCGCGCTGCCCTGGCGGTGTTGGACATCTTTGCGCAAGGGGACGTGCTTGCCGCCAATCGGGTCAAGGCTGCCCGTTTCACCGAGTTGCTGGCCCCGGTGGCCGCCCACCCCCGGGTCCGGCACTTCCGCCACCGGGGCATGATATGGGCCTTCGACGTGGAGGATGCCGCGCCCGGTTTCGCTCGGGATTTCCACCAGCGGGCCCTGGCCCGGGGCCTGTTCATCCGCCCCATCGGGGCCTCGGTGTATTTCATGCCGCCCTATGTGGTGGACGAGGCCGAGATGCAGCACATGGCCCAGGTCACCCTGGAACTACTGGATACCCCTTGAAAGCACAGCCCATGCGTACCCCGTTCACTTTTCTTACCTTCCTGGCCGCCCTGCTCCTGGCCAGCTTCCCCTTGCAGGCGGAGCACACGGACCAGCATGCCCATGGGACCCAGCACGGGCTTGGGCTGGATACCCGTGAGCCCCTCCTCCTGAGCCGGGAGGAAGCTGCCCATTTGCGCCTGGAAATGCGGGGTTTTCTTGCCGGGCTGCAACAAATCGTCAGCGCTGCCGCCAGCCAGGACATGGCGGCCCTGGGTGTCGCCGCCCGGGCCTCCGGCATGGCCGCCGCCCATGAGGTGCCGGCCGGCCTGCGGGCCAAGCTGCCTTTGGCATTCAGGAAGTTGGGCAACGCCACCCACACGGGTTTCGATGACTTGGCCCGGGACGCCGC
>CAZVNY010000004.1:0-25946 GCA_964628785.1 uncultured Thiobacillus sp. | reverse complement strand
ACGCACATCAGGGGCATGCCACTTGCCAACCCTTAGCCAACAGCGGTTCTTGTTTCGAGTTGCGCTGGCCGAGCAGACTGGCGATAAACCCCCTATGACCCCTTGGATTTTGGGCCGATGACGAGCATTCGAGCGAGGGGAGGAACTGCAGTTTGTTTGCGGCGGTCCTCATGAGGGCGTCAGCACCCATTCAACATCGAATCCGTGCTGTGGGTTGAGGCACAGATGGATTTATCCCCGGCAGGCCCCCGCGTGCCCGGCTTCATCAGCTTCGACAGCCGCGCGTACGCGGCAAAGGTGAACAGCGCCGGCCCTGCGCAGAGGACCCCTGCCTCTGAACGAGCAGTCGCTGGTGCGGCGCAAAAGCCACTCGAACTGGTCAAGAAGTAAAAGTGGGTCAGCGAATCCCGAGCGCGATTGGCCCAAGGGGTACAAGCGCGTCAAGGGCACTTCAACGGGATTGAAGTGCGCGCTGCTGACGGGCTTTGATACGGGCCACTTCCGGCAGCAGTTCCGTCAGGGGGGGGATATTGAAGTCCCGCTCCAGGCAGGTGGGGTGCACTCCCAGCAGCTCGTAGGCGCTATCCAGCAGTTGCCACACCGGTTCGATGACCGGCGCGCCGTGGGTGTCGATGAGCAGGTCCGGGGCTTCCTGATGATGCCCCGCCATGTGCATGTAAACGATGCGCTCCGCAGGCATCTGGCCCAGATACGCTACCGGATCGAAACCGAAATTGACGCTGTTCACATAGACGTTGTTGACGTCCAGGTGCAGCCAGCAGTCTGCTTCCTCCAGCACGGCATTGACGAACGCCGCCTCGCTCATGTCGTTGCCGGGGGCCGCCAGGTAATAGCTGGCATTTTCGATGCCGATGCGCTGGCCCAGGATGTCCTGGGCCTGGCGGATGCGCCGGGCCACATATTGCACGGCCTCCCAGGTGGCAGGTATGGGCAGCAGTTCATAGAGGTGGCCGTGATCCGAACAATAGGCAAGGTGTTCCGTGTAGAGCGTGATGCCGTGTGTAGTCATGAAGGCGCGGATCTGGCGCAGCAGTTCCACATCCAGCGGGGTCAGGCCCCCCAGGGACAGGGACAGCCCATGGCAGACACAGGGCATGCGTTCGCTGAAGAAGTGCAGGTTCTGGGCGTGGCAGCCACCCTGATGAATCCAGTTCTCCGGTGCCAGTTCGAAGAAATCGATGCCCGTGGCGAGCTCCGTATCCAGGGCGGCTTTCAGCTCCGGGATCAGCTCGCGACGCAAGCCCAGGCCCACGCCCTGGAGGGCAGATTTTTGCATGTTGGCGGCAGTGCTTATCTCTTGGCGCCGCAGCGACCTTCACCCCCCTTGTCCGCCGGGGTTTTGCTGCTCTTGCCCTTGCTGCTGCCACACTTGCCTTCCTTGGCATGCTTGCTGCCGCACATGCCTTCGCCGCATTTGCCTTCCTGCATCATGCGCCGGTTGGCCTCTGCGTCCGGGTTGGGGGTTTGCCCCGTCTTGCCGCTGCCCCGCTTGACCTCGGTCTGGGCCACCATGTAGCCCCGCTCCAGGCTGTGGGCACCAAAGGGATTGGTGCTGGGGGTCTGGCCCTGGGCGGCGACCGGTGTGGAGGCCAGACTGGCACTCAGGGCGGAGCCCAGGGCCAGGCTCAGGGCGGTTTGCTTCTTGCGTTTCATGCTCGCGTCCTCTCTATCCTGCTGTCTTGGAATGGGTGGACCGACGTTTTCCGGGTCCACGCCTGCACTCTAGCAGCCTGCTTTGCGCAGGTCTTGTGAAAAGCTGTTTTGTCTTTACGAAATAACAGCTTACGTTTGTGTCCCGGGCTTGAATAGGGTGTTTTTTGACCCATATTAGTAGTGCAAGGCGCCATTGCAGGAGACCACGAAGAAAGGAGGACGACATGAACGACATCGTCAAACGCGACCCCTTCAGCATGGACACGTTGTTCGATGATCTGATGAAGGGCTTCTGGGTACGGCCCATGCGCTGGGCCAAGGATTTGCCCGAGATGCAGGCCATCCGCATGGACCTGAAAGAGGACGACAAGGCCTATACGGTGCAGGCGGAAATGCCCGGCGTGAAGAAGGAGGAGATCCACGTCACCCTGGACGGCAACGTGGTTTCCATCTCCGCCGAGGTCAGGAAGAGCAGCGAAGAGAAGGAAGGCGAGAAGCTGCTGCGCAGCGAGCGTTACCACGGCAAGGTGTCTCGCAGCTTCACCCTGGCCCATGAGGTGGACGAGGCCGGTGCCAGCGCCCGTTTCACGGACGGGGTGCTGGAGCTGGTGCTGCCGAAGAAGGCCGGGACCGAGGCCAGGAGACTGAGCGTCGAGTAAGGCGCGTCTGCAGCAAAAGGGCGGCGGTGGCCGCCCTTTCTCTTTGTGGGCCCGGCAACGGTAGAATCCGCCCGTGTTTTCGTCCTGGAAGCCTGTCATGTCCACTGCCGCCCTCTCCCCCGCCATCAAGGCCCAGGTCATTGCCGAGGCCCTGCCCTACATCCAGCGCTTCTGGGACAAGACCGTGGTCATCAAATATGGCGGCAATGCCATGACCGAACCCCGTCTCAAGGCCGCCTTTGCCCACGACGTGGTGCTTTTGAAGCTGGTGGGCCTGAATCCGGTGGTGGTGCACGGCGGCGGCCCCCAGATCGAGAACCTGCTCAAGCGGGTGGGCAAGAAGGGGGAATTCATCCAGGGCATGCGGGTCACGGATGCGGAGACCATGGACGTGGTGGAAATGGTCCTGGGTGGTCAGGTGAACAAGGAGGTGGTGAACCTCATCAACCAGGCCGGCGGCAAGGCCGTGGGCCTCACGGGCAAGGACGGACGTTTCATCCGCGCGCGCAAGCTGATGATGCCCTCCCGGGAGAAACCCGGGGACCTCATCGACATCGGTCAGGTGGGCGAGATCACCCGCATCGATCCTTCCCTGATTGCATTCCTGGACTCCGGCGACTTCATCCCCGTCATTGCACCCATTGGCGTGGGGGAAAACGGCGAGACCTACAACATCAATGCCGATGTGGTGGCAGGCAAGCTGGCGGAAGTGCTGCACGCGGAAAAGCTGGTGCTGCTCACCAACACGCCCGGGGTGCTCGACAAGAGCGGCAAGCTGCTCACCGGCCTCACCCCCCACAAGGTGGACGCGCTGGTGGCGGACGGCACCCTGTCCGGAGGCATGCTGCCCAAGATCGGGTCCGCCCTGGATGCGGCGCGCAGCGGTGTGCCCAACGTGCACATCATCGATGGCCGGGTGGAACACGCCCTGCTGCTGGAGATCATGACCGATGCAGGGGTGGGCACCCTGATCCAGTCGGACTGAGCCCCGCCCCCGGGGCTGCAGCGAGAAACGCGCGCCTAGCGGGGACCTTGCTCCCTCTTTGTCCACACTTCCGCTTGCGGGAGAGGGAAACGCTGAACAAATCCATTGCTGTCATTGCGAGCGCAGCGCGGCAATCCAGAATCCATGCGAAAGCAATAACTTCTGGATCGCCACGTCGCTTCGCTTCTCGCGATGACGAATTTAATCAGCGTTTCCTTGGAAGCTTTATTAGGGCTTTATGGCCTACGGACCTCCCCCGAGGTCCGTCGCGTAGCTTTACTTTGCGGCCTGCAGGGCCTGATCGATGTCCGCCATGAGGTCATCGATGTGCTCGATGCCGATGGACAGACGCACCATGTCCTCGCTCACCCCGGCCTTGGCCAATTCTTCCGGCGAGAGCTGACGGTGGGTGGTGGTGGCGGGGTGGCAGGCCAGGGATTTGGCATCGCCGATGTTCACCAGGCGCACGATGAGCTTGAGGGCGTCGATGAACTTGGCGCCGGCCGCCCGGCCTCCCTTGATGCCGAAGGAGACGATGCCCGAGGCCCGGCCCCCCATGTACTTGTCCGCCAGGGGCTTGCTGGGGGAATCCGGCAGGGCGGCGTAGTTGACCCAGCTCACCTGGGGATGGTCCCGCAGCCACTGGGCCACGGCCAGGGCGTTGTCGCAGATGCGGTCCATGCGCAGGGGCAGGGTTTCCACCCCCTGCAGGATGAGGAAACTGTTGAAGGGACTGATGGCCGCACCCATGTTGCGCAGGGGCACCACCCGGGCACGGCCGATGTAGGCCGCCGGCCCCAGGGCCTCGGTGTAGACCACGCCGTGGTAGGAAACATCTGGCTCATTCAGACGGGCGAAGCGCACCTTGTGCTCGTGCCAGGGGAACTTGCCGGAATCCACGATGCAGCCGGCGATGCTGTTGCCGTGGCCCCCCATGTACTTGGTGAGGGCATGCACCACGATGTCGGCGCCGTGTTCGAAGGGCCGGCACAGATAGGGCGTGGGCACGGTGTTGTCGACGATCACCGGCACGCCCTGGGCATGGGCCACTTCCGCCAGTTTCTCGAAGTCCGTGACATTACCCAAAGGGTTGCCCACGGATTCGCAGAACACCGCCTTGGTGCGGCCGTCGATGAGCTGGGCGAAGGCGTCCGGCTGGCGGTAGTCGGCAAAGCGCACCTCGATGCCGTAGCGCGGCAGGGTGTGGGCAAAGAAGTTGTAGGTGCCGCCGTACAGAGTGGAACTGGTGACGATGTTGTCCCCCGCCTCGGCGATGGTCATGATGGCGTAGGTCACCGCCGCCATGCCCGAGGCCAGAACCAGGGCCCCCACGCCGCCTTCCATTTCCGCCACCCGCTTTTCCAGGATGTCGGTGGTCGGGTTCATCATGCGGGTATAGATGTTGCCCGCCACCTTCAGGTCGAACAGATCCGCCCCGTGCTGGGTGGAGTCGAAGGCGTAGGACGTGGTCTGGTAGATGGGCGGGGCCACGGCCTTGGTGGTGGGTTCCGGGCTGTAGCCGCCGTGTACGGCGATGGTCTCGATCTTCAATGTGGTCTCCTGGGATGTTCTGTAGTGCCGGGGGATTATGGCATCAGCCCGGCCGGTGGGCACGCCGGCACAGGCCTTCCATTTCGCACCACTGGCAGGTCTTGTCCGCGCCCTGGGCGGGCAGGGGCTGGCCTGCGGCCATGGCCGCCAGGGTCTGCTGCAGGCGGTCGGCCTCCCTGGCCGCCAGGCTGGCCAGATCCGACGCTGACCCGGTCTCCAGGACCTTGATCCTGTCCTCGTCCAGGGTCACGAAACCGGCCATGACCGCGTCGCTCAGCCAGGCATAGGTGGCCAGCTGCACGTCCTCCCCACTGGCATCCAGCTTGCTCCGCAGGGCCTGGGCCGCCTGGGTCTTGTAGTCCAGCACCGCCGTGGTCCCTGCCTGCTGGTCCAGGCGGTCGGCGCGGCCATGCAGGGTGACGGGGGCCGGGCCGCCCCAGTCCAGGTCCCGTTCCAGGGGGACCTCTGCGGCCTGGAAGTGCCAGCCTGACGCTTCGTGCTCCAGGGCCCAGGCCACGTATGCCGGGATGTGGCGCCGCCAGCGCTGGTGCCAGGCCAGGGCCTGGAACTGGCGTTTTTCTGCTGCGGTAAAGACCTGGGCCGACAGCTCTTCCAGGATGGCCTGCCAGTGTTCGGGGCTGGCACCGTCCAGCCGGGGGTGTTTCTCGTGCAAGCGGGCCAGGATGCGGTGCACCAGGCTGCCGTATTCCGACTTGTCCATCTCTTCCGGCACCTCGTCCTGCTCGTTCAGGCCCAGGAGGTAACGGGCAAAGAATTGATAGGGACAGGCCACCAGGCTCTGCCAGGCACTGACGCTCATGCGGGCCGGCAACCGGGAGGCGCGGGGTGCGCTGGTCATGGGCTGGCCGTTGCCGCCAGGCCTGGCATGCCCCAGGGCCAGGGGCTGGATCAGGCCTTGCCCCCAGGCTGCCTGGTGGAAGGCCTCCAGGTGCAGGAGCCAGGGAGACAGGGGGGCGGGACTGCCATCCACCTCGGCCTGCCAGACGCAGACGGCCTGGGGGACGCGGCAGAGCAGGTCCATGAACAGGGCACGACTGCTGTCTTCCCTGTCTGCCCGGGTGGGCAGACCCAGTTGCCGCCGGGTGGCATCGTTGAATATCCCGGCAGCATGCCCGCCGGGCAGGTGGGCCGCACCCGCGCCCAGGACCAGCACCCCTTCCAGGTCCCGGTGATGGGCCGCCGCCAGGTGGGTGAGGCGGATGGGGCTTTCCACCGAGGCGTCGGCAAAGGTGCCCTGTTCCAGGTGCAGGAACAGCCAGCGCTGCCAGTCGTTGCGAGTGAAAGCATGGGGCAGGTCCGCCGCCTCCTGCTCCAGCCGATGCAACAGCGACAGCAGTTGCTGGCCGATGGCATCCGCCTGCAGGGCGTGTAGTGCACCCATCTCGCCCAGGGCGGCACGCAAACGCCGGGTCCAATGCGTCAGGGGCAAGGCGGCGTGGGCAAACAGGGTTTGCGCCGTCTGCAGGCGCTGCAACAGGGGCAGGGCGGCTTTCAGGCCTTCCTGGCGCAGCAGGGCCTGATAGCCGGCCAGGTCCGTGGGGGCGCCGTGTCGCCGCAACACGGTCTCCAGCTCGTGCACGGCCAAGCTGCGCGCAGCATCGGCATCGGCGAAGACGAAAGGGGATTTCAGCAGATCCAGCAGTTCCCGGTGCCAAACCCTGCCACCGGCCAGGCGCAGCCAGCGTTCCAGGACGTGGCTCACGGCGGAGGTGGAAAAGGCCCAGCCGGTCTCGTCCTGTACCAGGATCCGGCGTCGCTCCAGCAGGGCGCGCAGGCGCCGGGCCAGCAAGCGGTCCAGGGCCACCAGACCGATGCGTCGCCGGCCGTCTGCCAGCCACTGCAGGAGGACCCGTTCCGCCATGCGGGCGGCGCTCTCCAGGTTGTGGGCGGCATGGATGGCAAAGGCCTGGTGCAGGGGGCTGTGGGGCAGCTCCCGGGCCAGTGCCCGGGCCCGGGCCTGCAGGGGCGGCTCCGTGTGTTCCCAGGCGGTCTGCAGGGTCTGCCAACGCCGGGTGTGGGGTACGGGGGTGGGCAGGATATGGACGGGCTGTAGCCGGGCCCAGACCGCGAGGAAATCCTCTTCCAGGGACTCCAGGCCCGACAGGCCCAGGATGTAGAGGGGATGCCCGGCCTGTTCCGCCAGCTCGGCCAGACGCCGGGCGTAGAGACGGGCGGCGGAGGGCCTGCCCTGCTGCATGGCCTGCCAGACGTGCTGGGCGATGTGGGCCTCCATGCCCAGATAGGCGTTGCCGCGCTGCCCTGCCAGGACCTTTTGTGCGGCCGCGCCGTCCAGGTCTGTCCGGGCAAGGTCCATGTCTTCCAGCAAGGCGCTCAATTCCTGGCTTGCCTGCCACAGTCCCGCCCGGGGCAGATGCCCCGTCCTGGCGAGAAAATCATGCAATTCCCCCAGGCGCTTGCTTTGCGGCTCCGGGGTCTGCTCCGGCAGGACGCTGCGGCTGAGCTCCGGCAGGGTGAGCAGTCGCGGCGGCAGGAGCACCGGGTGGGACAGGGCCTGTCGCAGGGCCCCCCGGAAGTCCTGGGCGGCGTGATGGTGGGGCACCAGGATCACGTGCCGGGAAAAATCCGGCCCCCCATCCGCCAGAGCAAGAAACTGGCTGACAGCCGCGGAAAAGGGGTGCTCTGGGGACGGAGGCATGAGCCATTCTCCCTAGAGCCGAAACAAAAAAAAACCCCAGTTGAAAACCGGGGTGAAGAGAGGAGGAGGATGTCAGCCGAGGCGGTGTCTGCACACGACCAACATGCCCACCAGGTTTCCGATGGCTCAGGACCCCTGGTGGGGTACAACATGAAACGTGTAGCGCAACGGATGTAACGGCGCAAAGTCACATTTCAGATACGAATGTATTAAATAATGTCCCTGCCGTCAAGGGGGTTTGCTTTACCCTTGGCATTTGACCCTTGACCTGGCAAGACCAGGCGATATAATTCCCGACTAATTTACTCTGGTAAGGGGCTTCCATGGACGTCAAGGCACGTATTCAGCAGCAGGTCACGGAAAATCCGGTGGTGTTGTACATGAAGGGCACCCCCCAGTTTCCGCAGTGCGGTTTTTCCGCCAATGCGGTCAACATCCTGCGGGCCTGCGGAGTCACCGATTTCTTCTCCGTCAACGTGCTGGAAGAAGCGGAGATCCGCCAGGGCGTCAAGGATTACGCCAACTGGCCCACCATCCCCCAGCTGTACATCCGGGGCCAGTTCGTTGGGGGTTCGGACATCATGCGCGACATGTACCAGTCCGGAGAGCTGCAGAAGTTGCTGGCTGCGGAACCCGTATAGAACCCGTGAAATAAATACAAAAAATCAGCCCTCCCAGGAATTGAGACCGGCGCAAGCCGGTTTTTTTTTGCCTGTCGTCTTGTCCCCGGACAGGTCTCATGTCGTGGTGCGGGGGAGCAAATATGGCGCAAGGCCTGTGCGCTCGTGCGTGCATCCCCTTCCCCGCGGCCGGGGTGGAGGATTCAAGTTTTTCGAGGTCTGTCCGATAGATGCCCAGTCATGCATGGAGACAGGACATGCAAATCAGCCGGTCAGACGAAGCAAACCTATTACGTCTCGCATTGAGCGGTCGCTTCGACTTTCATAGCCACAAGGCCTTTCGCACGGCTTACGAGCAGGCCTTGGACTCCGAGCACACCACCCGTATCGAGGTGGATTTTTCCGGGGTGGATTATTTGGACAGCTCTGCCCTAGGCATGCTGCTATTGCTGCGAGAGAAGGCGGATACCTGCGGCAAGTCGGTGGTACTCACCGGCCTGCAAGGGACGGTCAAGGAGGTTATCCAGGTCGCCAATTTCGGCAAGCTGTTCACCATCCAGGCCTGAGCCTGGTGCTGGAGTCGGCATGGACGGCAAGAGCCTGAAAATTCTTGTCGTCCATGCCCATTCCAACTTCGCAAATCAACTGCAAGCCTTACTGCAAGAGTCGGGACACCGGCTGATCCTTGCCACCAACGTGGAAACTGCCCTGGCCGCATTCAGTGCAGACCGGCCTGACCTGGTGTGCATGGACAGCCTGGGGCTGGGCGGCGAGGCTCAGGCCATCCTGGCAGGCATCAACGCCATTGCCGCGGAGCAGCCACCTGCCATGATCCTGCAGGCCCCACCCGAACGTCTGGCGGACATCCTGACGCGGCTGATGCCCGGCATGCGGGCAGGATGCAGAGCCGCCACCCGGCCGATACGACGCAGGCGGGCCCGATCCCTGGCTTCGACACCTGAGGATAGCAATGAGGATAGCGGGGCCCGACAGACTCAGGCCCGGGAGCAAGAGCAGCAAAGCTCCAGGGTCATGGCCTTTCTTACCCATGCAGCAGGCCTGCAGGACCCCATGCTGCACTCCTTCAACCTGCCGGCGGAGACCTTCAGTGGTGACCTGCTGTGTGCAGCCCGCTCCCCGGACGGTACCCTGCAAGTATTGCTGGCCGATGCCTCCGGCCACGGTCTGCCTGCGGCCCTCACCGCCCTGCCCATGACCCAGATCTTCTATGGCATGTCGGGCAAGGGCTTTCCCCTGGCCAGCATAGCCGCGGAACTCAACCGCAAGCTGCAGGCCATCCTGCCAGTGGAACGTTTCGTGGCCGCCACCCTGGCGGCCATCGATGTGCGCAACCAGAGCGTGGAGGTGTGGAACGGCGGCAATCCGGAGGCCCTGTACATTGATGCTGCGGGCCAGGTCCTGCAGCGCTGGCCCTCCCGTCACCCGCCGTTGGGCATCCTCGACGAGGCCGGCTTTTCCCCCGTGACCGAGACCCTGAAATGCGACGTGGCCGGGGAGCTGGTGTTGTGTTCGGATGGCCTGGTGGAGGCCCAGAGCCCCGCGGGCCAGTTCCTGGGGCTGGAGGGCCTGGCCCGGCTGTTGCGTTTGGCTCCACCTGGGGTAGACCGCCTGCAGCACGTACGTGCCGAGGTGCAGGCCCATCTACAGACTACAAGCGGCCGGGATGACATCTCCTGCATCCTGGTGCGGGTGCCCGTCGAGCGCCGGCAGCGCTTGCGCCTCGATCTGCCTCCGGTCCTGGCCCAAGCCAGGGTGGGGGCCTGGTCCATGCAGCTGACCTATTCTGCCCAGGAACTGCGTTATCTGGATGTAGTGCCGGCGCTGCTGGCCTTCGTGGCCCAGTTGCAGCCCATCCAAGCGCATCGCAAGGCCCTCTATCTGGTGATCTCCGAGCTCTTCAACAATGCCCTGGATCATGGTCTGCTGGGGCTGGACTCCGCCCTGAAGAATCAGGCGGATGGCTTCGAGCGCTATCTCAACCTGCGCCGGGAGCGTCTGACGGACCTGGGTGAGGGCCACATCACCCTGGGCTTTCGCCTGCACCAGGAGCAGGCCCGGGCAATGCTGGACATTTTCGTGCAGGACAGTGGCCCGGGCTTCGATTACCGCCGCTACGTGTCTGAATTTCCAAAGCAGTCAGACACCCAGCCGGCTTCCCGGACCCATGGCCGGGGCATTGCCCTGGTGCGCGGCCTGTGCAGCCAGGTGGAGTATGCAGGCTGCGGCAACCTGGTGCGTGTGCGTTACGTCCTGGGGGCGCTTGCCGACAGGGCCGAGACAGTGGAAACGCTCCTCAGGCATTGAGGCGCAGCAGCAGCTCCTGGATGCGCTCCGGCCGGCCGGCACGCAACAGGCGCCGGGCCAGGGGGCCCAGCTCCCCCACATGGCTGCGCAGCACCTGCTGCTTGACCGCCAGGACATGGGCCGGGTGCATGGAGAAGCTGGTGAGGCCCAGGCCCAGGAGCAAACGCGTGAGCAGGGGGTCCCCCGCCATTTCGCCGCACACGGAGACCGGCATGCCCAGTTTCTTGCCCACGGCCAGGGTGTGGGCGATCAACTGCAGGACGGCGGGATGCAGGGGGTCGTAGAGATGGGCCACGGCATCATCGGTGCGGTCTATGGCCAGGGTGTACTGGATCAGGTCGTTGGTGCCCAGGGAGAGGAAATCCAGCTTTTTGGAGAACCATTCCACCGCCATGGCGGCGGCAGGCACTTCGATCATGCCCCCCACCGAGGTGTGCTCGTTGAAGGGGATCTTCTCTTCCCGCAGCCCCTGTTTGGCGGTCTCGATGAGCAACAGGGCCTGATCCAGTTCCGCCAGGCTGGCCAGCATGGGCAGCAGGATCTTCACCTGGCCGTGTAGCCCGGCCCGCAGCAGGGCCCGTAACTGGGTGATGAAGAGCTGGGGATCCGCCAGGCACAGGCGGATGGCACGCAGGCCCAGGGCCGGGTTATCGCTGCTGTCGGGCAGCCAGACCACGGACTTGTCCGCCCCCAAATCCAGGGTGCGGATGATCACCGGCCGCTTGCCCATCTCCCGGGCCACGTGCCGGTAGGCCTCGAACTGCTCTTCCTCCGAAGGGGGCTCCGTACGGTTCATGAAGAGAAATTCACTGCGGAACAGACCGATGCCGCTGACGTTCTCCGCCAGGGCCTGGGTCACGTCCGAGGGCTCGTCGATGTTAGCCATGAGCTCCACGGCCTGACCGTCCAGGGTGACGGACGGCATGCTCTTGAGCCGGCGCAGTTTCTTTTGCTCCAGGCGCCATTGATTCCGGCGCAGGCGGTATTCGTCCAGGATGGCCGGGTCCGGGTCCACGATGACCACGCCGGCCACGCCGTCCACGATGAGCCAGTCCCCGTCCCGGATCAGGGCCCGGGCGTTGTGCAGGGCCATGACCGAGGGCAGGTTCAGGCTGCGGGCCAGGATGGCGGTATGGGAGGTGGCCCCCCCCAGATCGGTGATGAAGCCGGCGTAATCATGGCGCTTGAACAGCACCATGTCGGAGGGCGACAGGTCATGGGCCACCAGGATGGCATCCGCTTCGTCGGCCAGGCGCATGGGGGCATGACCGGGATGGCCCATCAGGGCCTTGAGCACCTTTTCCGCCACCTGGCGCACGTCATGGCGCCGTTCCCGCAGATATTCGTCCTCGATGGTCTCGAACTGGGCGATGAGCTCCTCGGTCTGCTGGGACAGGGCCCATTCCGCGTTGCAGCGCTCCTCGCGGATGCGGCGCTTGGGGGCCTCGGAAAGCATGGAATCCGCCAGGATGAGGATCTGCACGTCCAGGAAGGCAGCCAACTCAGCCGGCGCGCCCTCCGGGATATGGATCTGCAGATCCTGGAGTTCCTGGCGAACGCTGGCCACGGCCGTATTGAAGCGCTCCACCTCCTCGGCCACGTGTTCCTGGGCCAGGACATAGTGGGGGGCTTCCAGGCGCTCGTGGGAATAGAGCTGGGCCCGGCCCAGGGAGTAGCCGCCTGAGACGCCGATGCCGTGCAGGGAAAAGGTCATTCCCCTTCCCCGAACTTGTCCTTGATGAGGCTTACCAGGGCCTCCAGGGCGGCATCCTCGTCCGGGCCCCGGGTTTCCAGGTGCAGCTGACTGCCTTTGGCGGCGGCCAGCATCATCACCCCCATGATGCTCTTGCCGTTCACCCGGCGATCATTGCGGCTCAGCCAGACTTCGGATTGGAACCGGCTGGCGGTCTGGGTCAGCTTGGCGGAAGCCCGGGCATGCAGGCCCAGCTTGTTGCTGATTTCGACGTCCGCTTCAGGCATGGGGCGGCTGTGGGGCTTGTACCTGGAAGATGCCCGCCTGGCCCCCGGTGACCGCCTTGCTCACCAGGGTGGCCATGTCCTGATTCCGATAGGTCAGGGCCTTGAGCAGCATGGGCAGGTTGACGCCGGAAACGGCTTCCACCCGGTCGGACTCGATGAGCTTGCGCACGGTGTTGCAGGGGGTGGCGCCATAGACATCGGTGAGGATGAGCACGCCATCACCCTTGTCCAGCTCCTGCACCAGCTCGCTGGCCTGTTCCAGGATGTCGTCGGTATCGTCACAGGCCGTCAGATCCAGGTGTTCCAGGGCCTCCGGGCGTTGGTCCAGTACATAGGCAGCACATTGGATGAGACTTTCGCCCAGGTTGCCGTGGGCGACGATGAGCAGACTGATCATGGCGGGTGAAAGGAGACAGGCACGGTGATTCTACGCCCTCCCCCCATGGGGAAATAGGCTCGAGTCAGCGGGGCGGCGCTAAAATGGCACGCCTGCCCTTTTTTGGCGACACACTCTGGCCATGACCGCCCCGCGCATCCGGGAAATTCCCTACAACTACACCTCCTTCTCCGACCGGGAGATCATCCTCCGCATGCTGGGCCAGCCCGGCTGGCAGCTGGTGGAGCAGTTGCGCAGCGAGCGCAAGACCGGGCTGTCGGCGCGCATGCTGTTCGAGGTGCTGGGGGATATCTGGGTGGTGACCCGCAACCCCTATCTGGAAGACGATCTGCTGGCCAATCCGGAACGGCAACGCCTGCTGGTGGAGGCCCTGCGGCACCGTCTGGCGGAGATCGAACGCCGACGCCAGGGCAATGCAAAGGTGGCCCGTCTGCTGGAACTGGCCACTCGGGCGGTGGAGGACTTTGCCGCCGGCTTTGCCGCCACCCGGCAGTTGCGGGCCGCCGTGGTGCAAAGGCTGGTGCGCCACACGCGCAAGGACAACATCGCCTTCGACGGCATGAGCCGGGTCAGTCATGTCACCGATGCCACCGACTGGCGCGTGGAATATCCCTTCGTGGTGCTCAATCCGGACCAGGAGGACGAGATCCCCGGGCTGGTGGCCGGCTGTGTGGAGCTGGGTCTCACCGTCATCCCCCGGGGGGGCGGCACCGGCTATACCGGCGGCGCCGTGCCCCTGACCCGCTTCTCCGCCGTCATCAACACGGAGAAACTGGACCAGCGTTCGGCCATCGAAGAGCGGGTGCTGCCGGGCCACAGCCAGCCCACGCCGGTGATCACCTGTGGTGCCGGGGTGGTGACCCGCCGGGTCATGCAGGACGCCGAGGCCGCCGGCCTGGCCTTTGCCGTGGACCCCACCAGTGCGGATGCCTCCTGTATCGGTGGCAACGTGGCCATGAACGCCGGGGGCAAGAAGGCTGTGCTCTGGGGCACGGCGGTGGACAACCTGGTGTCCTGGAAGATGGTGACGCCGGAGGCGGACTGGCTCACGGTGAACCGGCTGGAGCACAACCTGGGCAAGATCCACGACGTGGATGTGGTGTGCTTCGAGCTGCAACGCAGCCATGCCGACGGCCGTCCCAAGGGGGCGCCGGAGATCCTGGAGATCCCGGGGGCCGCCTTCCGCAAACAGGGCCTGGGCAAGGATGTCACGGACAAGTTTCTCGCCGGTCTGCCGGGCATCCAGAAGGAAGGTTGTGACGGCCTCATCACCCAGGCCACCTTCGTACTGCACCGCATGCCCTTCCATGTGCGTACCGTCTGCCTGGAATTCTTCGGCCCCGTGGCCGAGGCGGTGCCCGCCATCGTGGAGATCGCCCGGCATTTTGCCCGGGGTGCGCCAGCAGAGGCCAAAGCCGGGGAGCCGGTGCTGCTGGCCGGCCTGGAACACCTGGACGCGCGCTACATCAAGGCCGTGGGCTATGCCACCAAGGCGGACCGGGTGGGCCGCCCCAACATGGTATTGCTGGCGGACGTGGCCGCGGATGACCCGGCTGCGGTGGAGACGGCCGCCGCCTGGATCGTGGAGCGGGCCCGGGCCCGGGGGGGCGAGGGCTTCATCGCCGTCAGCCCCGAGGCCCGGCGGGTGTTCTGGCTGGATCGGGCGCGTACTGCCGCCATCGCCGCCCACACCAATGCCTTCAAGATCAACGAGGACGTGGTCATCCCCCTGGACCGGCTGGCGGACTATTCCGACGGCGTGGAGCGCATCAACATCGAGCTCTCCATCCAGAACAAGCTCAACCTGCTGGCGGAGCTCATCGCCTTCTTCCAGGGCAGCCTGCCCCTGCTGCAGGATGCCGAGACCATCGCCGACCCGGCCCTCACCGAGACCCGCCGGGCCCGGGCCCTGGAGCTGCTGGCGGATGTGCACAAGCGCTGGCGCGGCTATCTGGATACCCTCCTGCTTCCCCCGCAGGATGGCGCCATGGCCGACGAGGCAGAGAAGATCTTCCGCAGCCTGCAGAGTCGGGAAGTGCGGGTATCCTGGAAGCGGGAGATACGTTCCGAGCTGCGTCAGATCTTCACCGGCCGGGAATACGCCCCCGTGCTGGCCGAGTGTGATGCCATCCACGCCCGGGTGCTGAAGAGCCGGGTGTTCGTGGCCCTGCACATGCATGCCGGCGACGGTAACGTGCACACCAACATCCCGGTGAATTCCGACGACTACGTCATGCTGCAGACCGCCAACCAGGCCGTGACCCGCATCATGCACCTGGCGGAAGAGCTGGGTGGCGTGATCTCCGGCGAGCACGGCATCGGTATCACCAAGCTGGAATACCTGTCCGACGCTGCCCTGGAGGCCTTCGCCGGCTACAAGCAGCGGGTGGACCCGGAGGGCCGCTTCAACAAGGGCAAGCTCATGGCCGGTGCCGACCTGAGCAATGCCTATACCCCTTCCTTCAGCCTGCTGGAGATGGAGTCCCTGATCATGGAACAGTCGGAGATCGGCGCCATCGCCGACTCCATCAAGGACTGTCTGCGCTGCGGCAAGTGCAAGCCCGTGTGCAACACCCACGTGCCCCGGGCGAACCT
The DNA here is from genome assembly GCA_964628785.1 of uncultured Thiobacillus sp. Classification (GTDB taxonomy): domain Bacteria; phylum Pseudomonadota; class Gammaproteobacteria; order Burkholderiales; family Thiobacillaceae; genus PFJX01. The sequence goes on along the minus strand of CAZVNY010000004.1, from coordinate 10,483 downwards.
GCTCTACTCGCCGCGCAACAAGATCCTGGCCACCTCCCTGCTCATCGAGGCCTTCCTCTACGAGGAGCAGACCCGGCGCGGCATCTCCCTCAAGCACTTCGATGAGTTCGACGACGTGGCCGATCACTGCACCATCTGCCACAAGTGCGTGAATCCCTGTCCGGTGGACATCGACTTCGGCGACGTCTCCGTGGCCATGCGCAACTTCCTCAAGGCTGCCGGCAAGAAGAGGGTGGCTCCCGCCACCCGCCTGGCCCGGGTCTTCCTGGACAGCACCGATGCGGATGCCATTCATCTCCTGCGCAAGGGCGGCATCCAGTGGGGCTATGTGGGTCAGCGCCTGGGGGCCCTGGTGATGCGCCGGTTGCCCACGGTGAAGGAGGCCATGGCCCATCCCCCCGCCAGCGTGGGCAAGCCCGGGGTGCAGGCCCAGGTCATCCACTTCTTCAACCGCAAGCTGCCCGACGGCAAGATGCTGCCGGGCAAGACCCTGCGCCAGCTGTTGAGCCTGAACGACGCCAAGGTGGTGCCGCTGCTGCGGGACCCGGCCAGGGTCAACGACGATTCCGACGCCATCTTCTATTTCCCCGGCTGCGGTTCGGAACGCCTGTTTTCCCAGGTGGGTCTGGCCACCCTGGCCTGGCTCTATGCCCTGGGGGCCCAGACCGTGCTGCCGCCGGGCTATCTGTGCTGCGGCTATCCCCAGATCGCCACCGGCGACCGGGGCAAGGGGGAGGCCATCACCATGCAGAACCGGGTGTTGTTCCACCGCATGGCCACCACCCTGAACTATCTCGACATCAAGACCGTGCTGGTGTCCTGCGGTACCTGCCTGGATCAGCTGGAGACCTACCAGTTCGACAAGATCTTCCCGGGCTGTCGCATCCTGGACATCCACGAGTACCTGAACGAGAAGGGCGTCAAGCTCGACGACGTGCCCGGGGTGAAATACCTCTATCACGATCCCTGCCATACCCCACTCAAGCGGCAGAACCCCATGACCACGGTACGCGCCCTGGTGGGGGCGGACACCCTGCTGGCGGAGCGTTGCTGCGGCGAGGCCGGCACCTTTGCCGCCAGCCGGCCGGACATCGCCACCCAGGTGCGCATGCGCAAGGCGGAGGAACTGGACACCGGGACCGCCGCCCAGCGCCGGGCCGGCGCCAGCGAGGTGAAGGTGCTCACCACCTGCCCCTCCTGCATGCAGGGCCTCAACCGCTACACCGAGGACAACGGCGTGGCAGCGGACTACATCGTGGTGGAGCTGGCCCGGGCCCACATGGGCGAGAATTGGCTGGAGACCTTCGTCAGCCAGGCCCGGGATGGTGGCATCGAGCAGGTCTTGCTCTAATGACGGCCCCTGCCTGCCCCCTGTGTGCTGCGCAAGGCGAACAGGTCCTGTGGCAGGACAGCTTCTGCCGCGTGGTCTGGGTGGAGGATGAGCACTACCCCGGTTTCTGCCGCGTCATCCTCGATGCCCATGTGCAAGAGATGACCGACCTGGCCTCCGCCGAGCGCCTGCGTCTCATGGAGACGGTGTTCATGGTGGAGGCGGCGGTGCGGGAAGTGGCTCGCCCCGACAAGATCAACCTGGCCAGCCTGGGCAATGTGGTGCCCCATGTGCACTGGCACGTCATCCCACGCTGGCAGGATGACCGCCACTTTCCCGATGCCATCTGGGCTCCCCCCCGCCGGGAAGGGGCCATCGCCAACCCCATGGCCCAGCAGGACATCCGCTCCCGCCTGCAGGACAGACTGGCTGTCCTCCTGGGTTAAGCGCAACCGAAGTCCGCTGACCCTGGTTGGGCGGGATCCTTTGGCTTCCTTGAGGTCCGCTTGGACCTGCCAGGACGGCCCCCATGGTCCATAATTTCAACGTCCTTCCTTGGGAGGACGATACCGCCTGCTGTGAATGCCGGCAAAGGAGTGCCCATGCGCCGTGTCTTGATCATCCTGATCGCCTGTCTGCCCGTGCTGGCCGCGGCCGCCTGCCCCCCACCTCCGCCGGGATTCACTCTGCCCACGGCCCAACGCAGCAAGGTGGATCTGATTGGCGAGCTGGATGAACGTTGGCAGGCCGGTGGCGAAGTGGTGGTGGTCTGTGGGCCACACGGCTGGCCCCAGGTCGGCCGTCTGCAGGCAGAGCCCCGGGACAGCAACGAAGAAATGGCCCGGCGGCGCGAGGCCTGGAAACTGGTGCGCCTGCTCAACCTGGCCCGGCGGCCCGGCCAGGTCAAGCCGGACAGTCTGGCCATTACTGTGAACCAGGAGGGCCTGCTGGAGCGTTTCGCCCTGAGTGATGCGGGGGCTGTCTGGATGCGGGAGGTGGTGGACGACACCCTGCGCCTGTTCAACCGGGGTGATCTGGATGCCCGCCGCAAGGTCTGGGACCGGGCTCTGCGCAGCGGCAAGATGCCCCGGCTGGCCGAACTGCTCACGGGCAGGCTCACCGAGGGGGGCGAGTTTTCCTCCGCTGATCGCTTGTTCATGATCTATGCCTATCACGGCGAAGGGGCTCAGGCGGAGCCCGGCATCATCGGCCTGGGGGATGGCGGCTTCCAGTGTGTGTTCCCCGCCAGCAACCAGCTGGTGGATCCCCACGCCATCCTGTCCCATGAATTCGGCCATACCCGCTACGGCGACCCCACCAGCGCCGGCAGCCTGGCGGGGGAAGCGGCCACGGTGGAGCTCTATGAAAACCCGGTGCGGGAACGCAATGGCTATGAGCCCCGCACCGTCTATTACGTGCGCCAGTCAGATGGTGCGCTCAAGGCCGGCGACAGCGGCCTGCTCAAGCGCCTGATCAAGCTGCAGACCGTGGAGGGCATCAGCGTGGAAGACCGCACGGCCATCGAGCAGATCCACTGCCAGTGTCCCGCACCCCTGCCCCTCATCCTGGATTGCCAGGTGCGCCAGCGCCCAGCCGGCGAATGGACGGATCTGGATGGCCTGCCCCTTGGCCCGGACATGGACTGCAAGGTGAATTGGCAGGTGAAGCCCGCGCAGCAACCCTGAGTGACTCGACAGGCAAGGGCACGGCGCCGGGCCGTCGTGGCTTGCTGGGTATTGTCGCTGGGCAGCGCGCCGCCCGCTTTGTCCTTGAGTGCGTAGATCAGTTTTGCCGCTTCTCACGAAGGCCACTGCGCAGAATGGCGGCCTGCATGAGCAGCATGGAGGTGACCGGGGCGGTCATCAGGATGAACAGGGTGATGAGCAGTTCGTGGATCACCGGCCGCTGGGCCAGGGCGCTGGAAACCAGCAGGGAGGCGATGAGCACGCAACCCGCCCCCAGGGTACCCCCCATGGTGGGGGCGTGGATACGGGCGAAGTAGGACTTCAGCCGCAACAGACCCAGGGAGCCGACGAGGCTCAGCAGGCCGCCGCAGACCAGCAGCAGGGCCGCCGGCAGGGCGGCCCAGAGGGGGACATCCTGGGGGCTCATGGCTCGATCACCTCCCCCCGCAGGAGAAACTTGGCCAGGGCGGTGGAACCCACAAAACCGAACAGGGCGATGAGCAGGGCGATATCGAAGTACAGGGCGGTGCCGAAGCCGATGCCCTGAGCCAGGATCAGCAGCATGCCATTGATGTAGAGGGTGTCCAGGGCCAAAACCCGATCCTGGGCGGCAGGGCCCCTGAGCAGGCGCACCAGGTCGAAGAGCATGGCCAGGGTGAAGCACACCAGGGCGAACTTCACGGCCAGGGGCAGCAGGGCGTTCATTCGAAGATCTCCATCAGAGGCCGTTCGTAGCGTTCCTGCACGATGCGCACCCAGGTGGCCGCATCCAGCAGGTCCAGGACGTGCAGGGTGAGGATGTTTTTCTCCGGGTCGTGGCCGGCCCAGACCGTGCCCGGGGTGCCGGTGATGATGATGGTGAGCATGGCCAGGCCGTGGGGATCCCGCATGCGCAGGGGAATCTCGATGAATTCGGCATTGGGCTGGCGGCGGGCGGCCCCCAGGATGATGCTGCCCACGGCGATGTTGGAGCGCACGATGTCCAGGAACACGTGCCAGATCAGGCCGATGGCCACATGCAGACGATGGGGCCAGGCCGGCAGGGGGCGCAGAGGCCTTATGGCCAGAGTCAGGAGCACGGCAAAGACGATGGCCAGCAGGATGTGGCCAGGGGCCAGACTGTCGTTGGCCAGCAGCCAGACCACCGTCAGCACCACCGGCAGCAGGGGGATCATGGGCGGGTACTTCATGGCCGATCCACAGCACCCGGCGGCAGCACACCCTGGAAGTAGGCCCCGGAATCATGCAGGGCCGTGGCTGCCGTCTCGAACCAGGCCATGGCCGGCCCCGCGCCGAAGGCCAGCAGCATGCACAACAACAGCAGGCCAGCCACCGGCCCCGCCTCCAGGAGTTGCAGACGGGGTGTTGGCCGTGCGCTGTCCCAGAAGATGCGAATGCCCAGGCGGGACAGGGCGATGAGCCCGGCCAGGCCGGAGAGCAGCAGGGCGGCAAAAAACAGCCAGGTCTGCAGGCCTGGGGTCATGAGGGCGCCCTTGAGCAGGGCAAACTTGGCCACGAAGCCGGAGAAGGGGGGCAGGCCGGTGAGCACCACGGCGCAGGAGATGAAGGCCAGGCCGAGAAAGGCCATGGCCGCCGGGATGGCCACTCCGGCAGTTTCTTCCGCCTGGGGCGATTCCTCTCCGTCCGGCAGGCCGAAGGCCTCGGCACTGACGACGAGGAAGTCATCCCCCGGCGTGCGGTTACGCTCCGCCAGCTCGATGAGCATGAAGAAGGCCCCGCCTCCCAGCACCGAGCTGGCCAGGTAATACAGGCCGGGGCCCGTGATCTGGCTGCCGCCGAGGCCGAAGGCCGTCAGCAGGAGGCCGGAGGACAGGATGATCATGAAGCCGGCCAGGCGATCCAGCTTCTGGGCCGACAACACCCCCAGGCTGCCAATGGCCAGGGTGGCCAGGCCGCAATAGAACAGCCACTCACCCTGGAAAGGGGCCGGTGCCTGGTCCTGGCCGAACAGGGTGGAAAAGCGCAGCAGCCCGTATATCCCCACCTTGGTGAGCAGGGCGAAGACCCCGCCCACCGGCGCGGCTGCGGCGGCGTAGGTGGCAGGCAGCCAGAAATTCAGTGGCCAGGCCGCCGCCTTTACCAGGAAGACCAGACCCAGCAGGAACACCGCCAGGTCGAACAGGGTACGCAGGTCGGCATCCAGCTGGGGCATGCGCTGGGCGATCTCCGCCATGTTGAGGGTGCCGGTGACCCCGTAGATGAGGGCGGCGGCGATGAGAAACACCAGGGAGGCCACCAGATTGATGACGATGTAGTGCATACCGGCCCGTACCCGCAGGCGGCCGGAACCGTGCAGGGCCAGGCCGTAGGAGGCCGCCAGCAGGATCTCGAAAAACACGAAGAGGTTGAACAGATCGCCGGTGAGGAAGGCGCCGTTGAGGCCCATGAGCAGGAACTGGAACAGGGGCAGGAAATGGCTGCCCGCCCGCTCCCAGCGGGCCAGGGCATAGATCAGGGCCGCCAGCCCCAGGATGGCGGTGAGGCTCAACATGAAGCTGGCCAGATGATCCACCACCAGGACGATGCCGAAGGGAGCGGGCCAGTTGCCCAGGGCATAGACGCTGATGCCGGCGGGCCAGAGGCTGTCCAGCTGGCCGGAGGTACCCGCCAGCAGGAGCAGGGCCACCGCCAGCTGGGCCAGGGTGGCCAGCAGGGCAAACAGGGCCCGCAGGCCATGCCGGGTCTCGCTGACGAACAGCAGCAGGGCGCCGGTCAGCAGGGGCAGCAAAATGGGCAGGATGGGCAGGTGGGCGTTCATTCCTACTCCGGCTCGCGGCTGTCCACATGGTCGGTGCCGGCCAGCCCCCGGGCGGCCAGCAGCACCACCAGGAACAGGGCGGTGACGGCAAAGCCGATGACGATGGCGGTGAGCACCAAGGCCTGGGGGACCGGGTCCGTATACTGGGTCCCAGCGGCCGTGCCATCGATCACCGGTACCGCGCCGGTGGCTAGGCGCCCCATGCCGAAGATGAACAGGTTGACGGCATAGGAGAGCAGGGACAGGCCCATGATGACCTGAAAGCTGCGGGGCCGCAGCAGCAGATAGATGCCGGCACCCGACAGGACACCGATGGCCAGGGAAAAGATGATTTCCATCAGCCCGCCTCCCCCGTTCTGCCCCGGGCTGGCTGGCTGCGCAGGGACTGGTGGGCCAGGGCCACCAGGATCAGCACCGTGGCCCCCACCACCAGCAGATACACCCCCACATCGAAGAGCAGTACGCTGGACAGATGCAGCGTGCCCAGCAGGGGCAGATCCGCGTGCCAGGCCTGGCTGGTAAGGAAGGGCACATCGAACAGGAAGGCGCTCATGCCTGCCGCGGCGGCAGCCAGCAGGCCGCTGGCGATCCAGATCAAGGGGCGGATGCGGACCCGGGATTCCACCCACAGGGTGCCCCCCACCAGATATTGCAGGATCACCGCGGTGGCCAGAATCAACCCGCCCACGAAGCCGCCCCCCGGGGCATCGTGGCCCCGCAGCAGAAAGAACAGGGATATGAGCAGGGCCAGGGGCAGCAGCAGGCGTACCAGAACGGCGGGCAGCATCATCACGCCCCTGGGCAGCAGGGCGGTTTGTACCTCCTCTGCGCTCATGGGCGCCGTGGGCTGCTGTGTCTGCTGCTGCGGCAGGGGCACGCTTTCCGGAGCCGGCCGGAAACGGCGCAGCAGGGCGTAGACGCTCAGCGCCACGATGCCCAGCACGGTGATCTCGCCGAAGGTATCGAAACCCCGGAAGTCCACCAGGATGACGTTGACCACGTTATGGCCTCCCCCCAGGGGCAGGGCATTGTCGATGAAGAAGGGGGCGATGCCTTCCGGTGCCGGCCGGGTGACGATGGCATAGCTGAGCGCCGCCAGTCCCAGACCGGCGGCCACCGCAATGACGACATCCCGCAGGCGACGCATATGCGGCACGGCTCCACGGGCACCCGCCAGGCGGGCGTCCCGATGAGGCAACCAGCGCAGTCCCAGCAGAATCAGCACCGTGGTCACCACCTCCACTGCCAGCTGGGTCAGGGCCAGGTCCAGGGCAGAGAACCAGACGAAGGTCAGGGCCGTGGCCAGGCCCGCACCACCGGAAAAGATCAGCGCTGCCAGTCGGTGGTATTTGGCCAGCCAGGCGACGCTCAAGGCACAGGTGCCGCCGATGAGCCAGAGCAGGACAAAGGCCGGATCCAGGGGCAGCGGCGCCTCTTTTCCCCAGCCCACGGCAAAGGGCTTGCTCAGCAGGGCCCCGAGCACAGCGATGCCGAAGAGCAGCAGGAGCTGCAGCTGCAGGCGTTGGGAGGTGAGATGGCGCAGGCTGCGACCCGCGAAAGAGCCGATCCGTACCATGAGGCCGTCGAAGATGCGGCGGGCATCGATGCTGCCCAGCAGGGGGGCGGTGTCCATCGAGCGTCTGGCCAGCAGACGTCTATACAACAGGGTCCCCCCCACCAGGGCGGTGAAACTCATGACCACGGGCGCATCGAAACCATGCCAGATGGCCAGGTCGTAGTGGGGTGTTGCTTCTCCCAGGATGCCGAAAGCAGCGCTTTGCAGGACCCCACCGATGAAAATCTGCGGAAACAGGCCTACCAGCACACAGGCGGCCACCAGCAGTGCACTGGGCAGCAGCATCCAGCGGCTGGGCTCATGGGGGGCCTGGGGTAGATCCTGGGCGAGGGGGCCGAAGAAGACCTGATGGATCAGACGCAGGGAATAGGCCACGCTGAAGATGCCCGCCAGGATGGCCGCCAGGGGCAGCAGGAAGCGCTGCCAATCCGGTCGGTCAAGAAAGAAGGTCTCGGCAAAGAACATCTCCTTGGACAGGAAGCCGTTGAGCAGAGGCACCCCCGCCATGGCAGCGGCGGCCACCACCGCCAGGGCGGCGGTCATGGGCATGGCCCGGGCCAGCCCCGACAGACGCTGCAGGTCCCGGGTGCCGGTTTCGTGGTCCACGATGCCGGCGGCCATGAACAGGGAGGCCTTGAAGGTGGCGTGGTTGGCGATGTGGAACACCGCAGCCACCAGGGCCAGTTCGCTGTTCATGCCCAGCAGCAGGGTGATGAGCCCCAGATGGCTGATGGTGGAATAGGCCAGTACGCCCTTCATGTCGCGCTGGAACATGGCCAGATAGCCTGCCAGCACCAGGGACGCCAGACCGGCACCGCCGATGCTCCAGAACCAGGCGTCCGTACCGGCCAGCACCGGCCAGAAGCGGGCCAGCAGAAACACACCGGCCTTCACCATGGTGGCCGAATGCAGATAGGCGGATACCGGCGTGGGGGCCGCCATGGCGTGGGGCAGCCAGAAATGGAAAGGGAACTGGGCGCTCTTGCTCAGGGCCCCCAGGGCAATGAGGGCCAGGATGGCCGGATACCAGGGATGTGCCCGGATGCGGGGACCGGCCGCCAGTACGGTATCCAGGTCATAACCCCCGGCAATGTGTCCCAGCAGCAGCACGCCGCCGAACAGGGCGATCCCGCCCATGCCGGTGATGATGAGGGCCATGCGGGCACCCCGCCGGGCCTCGCCACGATGGTGCCAATAGGCGATGAGCATGAAGGAGGACAGACTGGTGAGCTCCCAGAACATCACCATCTGCACGAGCTGGCCCGAGAGCACGATGCCCAGCATGGCCCCCATGAAGGCCAGCAAAAAGGAGAAGAAGCGGGGCACCGGGTCTGCCGGCGACATGTAGTAGCGGGCGTAGAACACCACCAGCAGACCCATGCCGGACACCAGCAGGGCGAACAGCCAGGCAAACCCGTCCATGCGCAGGCTGATGGCCAGGTCCAGGGTGGGGGCCCAGGGCAGTTCCCAGCGCAATACACCCTGGTCCACCACCTGGGGATAGAGGCTGATGACCAGGGCTGAAGTGGCCAGTGCCACGATACCGGCCAGCCAGGCCTCGGCATTGCGGGCATTGGGCGGCAGGAAGGCCGCGCACAGGCTGCCCAGAAAGGGCAAGAAAATGATCAGGGCCAAACTCATGCCCGCCATTTTATCGGCTTCTGCCATGCTGGCAGGCAGCAGTTTTGGCCCCTCGGGCGGGGATTGGGAGGGAAGGGGGGATGGAGGGGGATGGCCTCCCTCCCCGCCGGGGGGAGGAGGTCTGGGGCATTCGGTTTGGGTCCGAATGCCCCGTTGCCGGGCTCAGTCGCCCTGGAAGGTGTTGCCTACCAGGGTGTCCACTCCGGCCTGGGGTGAATGGCAGAGGGTGCAGACATAGCGCTTGTTGGACACGACCAGGTCACCATCGTCGGCCTTCACATAGTGGGTTTCCGACATGGGCGTGGGTTTGCCCTGGGTCTTCTGGCCGATCTTGTCCGGTTCCTCATGGCAGTCCAGGCACTTGTTCTCGCTGGCGTTCACCGGCAGGTACTTGTCGATGCGATGGGGCACCTGGGGTGGCGCGTCATCCCAGTAGCGCGGCAGGGTGCCCGATTCCTTGGGATCTACCGTGGGGTATTCGAACACCGAGGGTGTGGGCACATCGAACACGCTGACGTGGGACAGGCCCAGGCTGTCGTCCAGGATGGTGTCTGAGTCTGCATTGGTCAGGCTCCAGGCCAGGCCCATCAGTCCACACAGTAAAGCGATCTTCAGTTTCATGATGTTCTCCTGGCGAATCAGGCCTTGGCGACCTTGACGGCACATTTTTTGTAGTCCGACTCTTTCGAGATGGGACAGGTGCTGTCGATGGTGATCTTGTTGATGAACACGCCTTCGTCAAAGAACGGCACATAGACCGTGCCCTTGGGCATGCTGTTGCGGCCACCGGTCTCGACCCGCACCTGAATCTTGCCGCGGCGGGATTCGATCCAGGCCAGATCGTTGCGCTTGAGACCCCGTTTCTGGGCATCCGCCGGATGCATCCACATGACCGCAGCCGGTACGGCCCGGTGCAGTTCGGGCACCCGTCGCGTCATGGTGCCGGTATGCCAGTGTTCCAGCACCCGCCCGGTGCACAGCCAGAGATCGTAGTTGGCATCGGGTTGCTCCACCGGAGCGGCATAGGGCCGGAAGAAGATCTTGGCCTTGCCCGCCAGGCTGACCGGCTTGGAATCCGTCACCCCATCCAGGTTGCCCGTGGGGATGGCCTTGAACAGCTTGCCGTAGAACTCGAAACCGGCGCCCTTGGTGACGTATGGGTCGTATTTCTCGTTGAAGCGCCAGCCGGTCTCCTTGCCGTTCACCACCGGCCATTTCAGGCCGCGTACATCATCCCGCAGGTAGACGTCGTAGTCCGCCAGGTCCTTGCCCTTGCCGCGCCCGAACTGGACATATTCCTGGAACAGGGCCTTTTCCGGGAACCAGCCGTCGCCCAGGAGATCGGCCACATGGTTGCCATGGCCCTTGGCCACCGGGTCGGGCCACTTGTATTTCTTGTTCTCCGCCGTGGCGAAGAGCACTTCGTACAGGGTGGCCTCGGGGCTGATGCCCATCTTCTGGGCATCAGTCAG
>CAZVNY010000003.1:11699-27208 GCA_964628785.1 uncultured Thiobacillus sp. | reverse complement strand
GGTTACCCCTAAACTCAGCAACAAAAGGAGATAAGCCGGTTGTCGGCAGCGCCTTGCCCTGGCTGTCCACCAGGGTGAAGGCGGACGCCGTCTGGGTCCACAGAAACACGGTCAGGAAGAGGGTAAGCAGTCGAGTCATGTCTTGATGGCCAGTGAAGTATGCAAAACGGGGGTTTGACCCGGGAAACCCCGACCGGTTCGGCCGCCCTGCCGCACACGAGCCCGCATCGTCATCCCACAAGAATGCTCGCCGCCGTGGCAAGCAGTGATTAGAATCACGCGAGATCATAATGCCGCAGGAGTGAAGTCCGGCCATGCAGCCCAGATACGTCCTACCCACCCGGGAGCCGGGACGCAATATAAACCTGGAGACCAAGCCCAAACAAGTCGAGGCCTGGTTGTCCAATCTGCCGCTCTCCAACCCCGTCCAGGCAGCCGAGGAGCTGGCCGACTTCCTCACCACCCTGAACAGTGCCGAGGTGTCCCACGACGCCCGGGTGAAGGTGGTGGATCGGCTGGGCACGGTGCTGGAGGACGTGGTGGCCAGCCTCTACGAGCAATATGGCACGGCTCCCCTGCCCCTGACCCCCAGGCAACAGCGCAGTGCCGAGCTGGCCCAACGCCTGCTGCTGGAAATGGCCATGGCCTACAAGATCTTGCTGGTGGAATGGCTGCGGCGGCGGTTCCATCTCTTCGGGGGCAATCCGGTCCCCCTCTATCTGCAGCGCATACTGCTGGCCCTGCAGGCCGTGGCGGAGGTGAGCTTCGAGACCCACCAGCCCCTCCCGGAAGGCATCTGGTTCGACCTGCATCAAACCTTCAAGCATGCCCTGCGCAGTGGTCTCAAGGACGCCATCCCAGAAGGGGGCAGCAAGATGCTCTCCCTGGAACAGATCTACAAGGCCACCCTACTCTTGGCCCTGGCCGATCCCTATCACTTCCCCCAGGTGGAACTGCCCTGGGCCAAGGACATCATTGCGCGCTTCTCCAACCAGGCCACCCTCTATCCCGCGGAAGAGGACACCAAGTCCCAGGCCAACCTGTTCATGATCGACATCGGCGTGGACAGCCCGCCCAAGTCCATGATGCGGGAAAGCCCCCTCCTGAACCCGCGCTGGAACCTGATCCTGGACACCACCGGCCTGGTCAAGCACCTGACCCTGGTGACCAACCATCTGCGCACCCCGGAAGATCGGGCCAAACTGGGCCTGCCGGAAGCCGCCATCGATCCGGCCTATGCGTCCATGCTCAGGCGCCTGCGTCTGAACTGGGCTGCCTCGGTACAACGTCAGTCCCAACGCCGTCGTCACCAGCAGGGCAAGCAGGTGGAAGTGTGTATCGGCTTCAAGGCCATGCATCGGCTGCTCTCGCCCAGCAGTCGGGAGGAAGTCATCCATTACGGCATAGTCGACAATGACCCGGCCCCCGTGGTGGTGAAGTGCAAGACCCTCAACGACAGCATGGGCGGCGTGGCCCTGAGCAAGTCCCAGAGCAAGGCCATGCAGATCCGGGTTGGCGACATCGCCGGCATCCGACAGGTGGGCGGCAACTGGGGCCTGGGCATCGTGCGCTGGTTCCGCATCCCCCAGAAGGGGGACGTGAGTTTCGGCATCCAGCTGCTCTCCCCCCAGGCCCGGGCGGTACAGGTGCGGCGCAAGGATACGGGTCGGCAATGGCCTGGCATCCTGCTACAGCCAGGCGCCGGCAGGAAACAGCCTCTCATCCTGGCGGCCCTGCCGGGCTGCCTTGCGCCCAACCTGGACGTGGAAGTCCGCGACAACAGGAACTCCCAGGCCCTGAAACTGGACAAGCGCCTGGAGTCCTCCCCCAGCCTGGACCTGCTGCGCATCAACAACAACCGTGAAAGCTCGGTGGAGCAGGCCATGGCAAACCAGCAGGCCCCGGCCTGATCCGGCAACACCCTATCGGGCGGCGGGTGGTACTACGGTGGTGGGGGATGGGACTGCCGACGCCTGCAGGGGCAGCTCCCTGACCTGACCCGGCAGCTCGTTGAGAATAAGCACGTTCACGCGCCGGTTGCGCATGCGCCCTTCCGGCGTGACATTCACATCCACGGGCCGATTATCCGCGTAGCCAATGGCCACCATGCGTGCAGGCGGCACGCCCTTTTCAGCGAACAAGCGCACCACACTGCCCGCCCGGGCAGAGGACAATTCCCAGTTGGAGGGGTAGAGGGGACTCTTGATGGGCACGTTGTCCGTATGCCCCTCCACCTGGATGGCATTGTCTGTCTCAGCCAACACCCGGGCCACCGCGGCCAGGACCTCTGCAGACCGGGGTTGCAACACCGCCTCCCCACTCTGGAACAGGGTGCTGGCATTGATTTCCACGGTGACCCCCCGGGGAGATTGGGTGACCCGCACCTGACCGCTCTTCACCAAGGCTTGCATGACATCCAGGACATTCCTGGCCACCTGCTTCATTTTGTTTGCCGCCAGCTGCTGTGCGGGTGAGTCGGTCTGGGGTTGGGAGGCGGATTTGCCCACCGGGCGTCCCGAGCCCACCAGGGCTTCGGAGAACTTGGACTGCATCTGGATGGGCTTGGTGGAGGTGGGGGACTGCTGGAAGGCGCTGACCAGGGAATCCGACAGTACCCGGTACTTGCCCTCATTGATGGAGGAGATGGCGTACATCACCACAAAGAAGGCAAACAGCAGGGTGATGAAATCCGCATAGGAGACCAGCCAGCGTTCGTGGTTCTCGTGCTCTTCCGGGATCTTCCTGCGGGTCATGGCTGCCAGCTGTCAGCCTGCATCAAAACCCGCTCCCAGGTCACTCTGCCATGGCAAGGGTCATCTCTCATACCAGGTAACCCTGCAGTTTGGCGTCGATGATGCGCGGGTTTTCACCATTGGCGATGGCGATGAGGCCGTGGATGAACATCTCCTTGTTGGCCACCTGACGGCCGATGAGATAGCGCAACTTATTGGCAATGGGGATGTAGAGCAGGTTGGCGGCGCCCACGCCGTAGATGGTGGCCACGAAAGCGACAGCGATGCCCGCACCCAGCTTGGATGGGTCCGACAGGTTTTCCATCACATGGATCAGTCCCATCACCGCACCCAGGATGCCGATGGTGGGGGAATAGCCCCCGGCCGCCATCCAGATGCGGGAGGCCTCCACGTGATGGTGCTCATAGCCCTGCAGGTCCAGTTCCAGGGTGTCCCGCAGCACCTCGGGTTCGGCGCCATCCACCAGCATCTGCAGGCCGCGTCGGAAAAACAGGTCCGGTTGCTGCTCGATGAAGGGTTCCAGGGCCAGCAGGCCGCCACGCCGGGCCTGCTGGCTCCACTCCAGGAGGGTGCGCAGGGTGTCATGGGGTAGGATGGGGGGCGGTCTGAATACCCACTTGAGCAGACTCAGGCCATCCAGGAAGACCCGCAGGCTGGACTGCAGCATCACCGCACCCAGGGTGCCTCCCACCACGATGAGGAAGGCGGTGAGCTGAAGCAGGGAGGCGATCTGGCCACCCTCCAGGAACTGCCCCAGGAGGATGGCTGACAGACCGATGACGATGCCGAGGATACTGATGATGTCCACGGTATACGTCCCTTAGGAGTTGTCGCTGGACCAGTCCCGCAGTTTCCCTCGCAGGCGCGCTATGGCCTGGCCATGCAGTTGGCACACGCGGGACTCGGAAACCCCCAGCACCGCGCCTATCTCCTTGAAATTCATGTCCTGCTCATAGTACATGCCCATGAGCATCCGCTCCCGGTCCGGCAACAGGCTTACCGCCTCAGCCAGGGCACCCTTGAAATGGTTGGAGGCCAGGACATCGAAGGGACCGCTGTTGGTTTCGTCGGCAAAACGCTCCAGGAAACTTTCCCCATCCGGGTCGTGCAGATCTTCGTAGTAGATCAGATGAGCGCCCCGGGCACCGTTGAGCAACTCGTAATAGGCATTGATCTCCAGACCCATCTCGGTGGCGATCTCCTGCTCCGTGGGTGGGCGCTGATGCCGCTGTTGCAGGGCATGGATGGCGTTCTCGATCTGGCGTCCGGCACGGCGCACATTGCGGGAAACCCAGTCCGCATCCCTGAGCTCATCCAGCATGGCACCCCGCACCCGCTGGGTGGCATAGGTCTCGAAGAGCGCGCCCTGCTCGTCATCGAAGCGGTCCACCGCATCCATCAGCCCCATGAGGCCGGCCTGGATGAGGTCGTCCACCTCCACGCTGGCGGGCAGACGGGTCATCATGTGATACGCAATGCGTTTGACCATGGGCAGGTATTCCTTGACCAGGTCATCCTTATCCCGGGTAGCGGCCAGCATGTCTGCCATTTCCTCCAATCGATTCCAGACTCATGCGACTGAACAGCCACATGCGTTGCCAGCATTGCTTAAAATTGACGGACTGCCCGGTCTGGGTGGCCAGCAGGGGCTCGGACAACAGATTACCCTGCTCGTCCAATTCCTGTTCCCGCAGGCTGGACAGGCAGCCCAGATAAGCCGGGACGAGACCCAAAAAATGGGATGCCGTCTCACGCAGGGAATGATACAGGCGCTGGGCCGTATCCAGGTCAGCGCCTTCCACCAATACCAGCCATTGCCCCCCGGACCAGGCCCCCTGGGCCGTCTTGAGCACGGCATAGGTATCCGCCAGCCAGTCCCGGCCACCGGGCAAAACCAGCACACGCAGATCTGCCGTGGTAGCCAGAGCGAGCTCGCCCCCCTTGCTGCCCCCCCGGCCATTCATCAGTAGCCACTCCGGGGGATCCTGCCAATCTTCGGTCAGGTTCAGCAGGGCTTGCTCACTCAGAGCAGCCAGGGTACGCAGGCCCTCTGGTGCCGCCAGGAGCCGAACACCCGCAGCGGCCTCCAGCATGGCCTCATCCAGGCGGATACGCGGCAAATCCGCCAGGGTATGGCGCGTCAGCAGGCCCCACATCCCCCCCACGTTATAGGGTGGACGGGCCTCGTCCAGCACCAGGACCCGGCTGCCGCGTCGCCCCAGGCCCCGGGCCAGGGCGGCACAGGCCAGGGCATTGCGACGCCCATCCGGGCCCAGGATGCCCACGGCACGAAAGCTGGATTCCGCCGCGAACAGACGGCGCAGGCCGCTGGCCTGATCGATGGGATCAGCCAGTCGCACCGGAGACTCCCGTGGTCAGTTCATCACCCGTCGACAGGCCCTGGCTGGCGGCCATGAGGATGGGGTAATCCCCATCGGCCTGTTGGTAGGGTGAATCGGCCTTGGGCACGCTGCGGAAGGCCCGGTCCACCAGATAGGCAGCATTGGCCAGGTGCAGGTCCTCCGGCACCCGTTGTCCGTTGGTGACGAAATGCAAGGGCAGTTCGTGCCGGATGGCCACATCCAGTACGGGGCCATAGGTGTGGGCCTCGTCGATCTTGGTGAGTACCGCACCAATGAGTCCCGGACCGGCATAGGCCCTGGCCACTTCCTCCAGGGTCAGCCCCTGGCTGGGGGCCCCCAGCAACAACAGACGGTTCACATCCCGGCCTTCGCCACACAGCAGGGCCACCTGTTCCGTCACGCGTTTGTCGCGCTGGCTCATGCCCACGGTATCGATCAAGACCAGGTGCCGGCTATGCAGGTCCGAGAGGGTCAGTTCCAGGTCATTCTCATCCCGTACGGCGAAGACCGGGGTGCCCAGGATGCGGCCATAGATGCGTAACTGGTCCTGGGCACCAATGCGGTAGGTGTCCGTGGTCACCAGGGCCACCTTGTTGGCGCCATGACGCAGTACGGCCCGGGCTGCAAGTTTGGCTACCGTGGTGGTCTTGCCCACACCGGTGGGCCCCACCAAGGCATAGACCCCGCCCTTTTCGATGAGGTCATCCTCGGCAGCGGCCACCTTGATGTTGTGGGCGATGGTGTTCTTCAGCCACTTCATGGCCTGGGCCAAGTCGCCTTCCTGCTCCGGCAGCAGCTCCAGCAGCTGGCGGGAAAAGGCAGCGGAAAAATCCGCGGCCAACAGGCGTTTCATGAGCTCCGCACGCAGGGGATTGCGCTGGGTCAGCTCGTTCCAGGCAAAACCCGCCAGCTGGCCTTCCAACATGCCCCGCAGCAGGCGCATCTCCTGTTTGAGCTCGTCCACCCCGGCCATGACGGCGGGCACCACGTCCGGGCCAGCCACCTCCCCTGCGGGATTGGTCTGCCGGTTCGGGGTGGCCGACTGGACGGACCCGGCGCCCTGCCCGGCGCCGGAAGACTGGGCCTTGCGCGCCGGTGATGGGCGAATGGTGGTGGCCTCGGTGTCGACCTGGAAAGTACTGCTGCCAGCCCCATCCCGTTGCACCAGATATTCCGTAAGGGTAGTGAGATCCGGACTCCCCTTGTGCAATCCGGCAGTGCTGGCAGGCTGTGCCACTGCGACAGGGGGTCTGGCCGCGGGCCCGGGCGGGGCCTTCTTGCCCAGGGCCCACAAGGGGGGATCGGCCTGGGCCGCCAGGGCCGTCATGTCCAAATCCGCCACGGCGATGATTTCCACGCCCCCGGCCACCTGCCGGTTGGACAGGATGATGGCGCTGGCCCCCAGGGCATCGCGTACCTGTCGCAGGGCCTCGCGGGTGGTCCGGGCGTGAAATTTCTTGATCATGTCAGCAGGATCCGGCCGTGCCAAGGTTCGGCAGCACCGGCCAGGAAAACGGCATGGGCTGTGGACCGGGGATCGGGTTCACGTCAGCCACCACCGATGAGGCTGATGATGCGAATGGATCTGCCATCCGGGACTTCAGCATGGGAGAGGACTTTCAGCGAGGCGGCAGAACGGCGCAGGAAACGCGCCAGTACGGGTCTGATGGCGGGGGCGGACAGCAGGACGGCGGGTTGGCCTGCTTCTTCCAAGCGTTCCACGGCCTGTACGGTTTCCCGTATCAGCCTCTCGGCCAAGCCGGGCTCCAGACCGGCGCCCGCCTCTCCGCGGGCCGCCATGGCCTGCATCAGGATGTGCTCGAGGTTTGGCTCCAACGCCAGCACCTGCAATTCCTGGGCTCCTCCAAAGATTTCATGGATGATAGCACGGCCCAGGGCCACCCGGACGGCCGCCGTGAGGTCGTCCGCATCCTGGGTTTTGCCGGCATGTTCCGCCAGGGTTTCCAGGATGGTGCGGATATCCCGGACATGCACCTGTTCTTCCAGCAGATTCTGCAAGACCTTCTGCACGGCACCCAGGGGCAGCGCCTTGGGTACCAGGTCCTCCACCAGCTTGGGATACTGCCGGGCCACATGGTCCAGGAGCTGTTGGGTCTCTTCGCGTCCGAGCAATTCCGGGGCATGTTCGTTGATGACCTTGGTCAGGTGGGTGGCAACCACCGTCCCTGCGTCCACCACGGTATAGCCATAGGTCTGGGCCATGTCCCGCTGAGTCGCATCGATCCACACCGCCGGCAGGCCGTAGGCCGGGTCGGTAGTGCTCTGACCGCTGATGCTGCCCATCACCCGCCCGGGATTGATGGCCAGATACTTGCCCACCATGGCTTCCCCCTCGGCCACGCTCACGCCTTTCAGGGTAATGCGATAGGCGTTGGGCTTGAGTTGCAGGTTGTCCCGGATGTGGATGGCGGGCACCAGATAGCCCAGGTCCTGGGCGGTCTTTTTGCGTATGCCCCGGATGCGCCGCAACAACTCGCCATCCTGGTTGCGATCCACCAGGGGCACCAGGCGATAACCCACCTCCAGGCCCAGGCGATCCACGGCGGCCACGTCCTGCCAGCCCACCTCCAGAGGCTCCTCCGCCACCGTGGGCGGCGGGATTTCAGCTGCGCTGCGGGCGGCCTCCCGGGCCTGCTGGGTCAGCCAGTAGGCGGCCCCCGCCAGCCCCCCACCCATGAGCAGGAAGGCCATATGGGGCATGCCCGGAATCAGGCCCAGGATGGACAGAATGCCGCCGGTGAGAAACAGGGCCTGGGGGCGCCCGAAGACCTGGCCCACCATCTGCTGGTTCAGGTCCTGCTCGCTGGACACCCGGGTCACCACGATGCCGGCGGCCGTGGAGATCACCAGGGCGGGGATCTGGGCCACCAGGCCATCCCCGATGGTGAGCAGGGTGTAGTTGGTCGCCGCCGCCGCCAGGGAGAGGTCGTGCTGGGCCATGCCGATGACGAGGCCGCCGAAGATGTTGATGAGCATGATGATGATGCCGGCCACCGCATCGCCACGCACGAACTTGGAGGCACCGTCCATGGAACCGTAGAAGTCCGCCTCCTGGGCGATCTCGGTACGGCGGCGCCGGGCCTCGTCCTCGCCGATGAGACCGGCGTTGAGATCCGCGTCGATGGCCATCTGCTTGCCCGGCATGGCATCCAGGGTGAAGCGAGCGGAGACCTCGGCGATGCGGCCTGCGCCCTTGGTGATGACCATGAAATTGATGAGCACCAGGATGACGAAGACGATGAGGCCCACGGTGTAATTGCCCCCCACCAGGAAATGGCCGAAGGCCTCGATGACCTTGCCGGCCGCATCCGGGCCCGTGTGCCCATGCAGCAGCACGATGCGGGTGGAGGCCACGTTCAGGGACAGGCGCAGCAAGGTGGTCACCAGCAACACCGTGGGAAACACCGAGAACTCCAGGGGTTTCAGGGTGTAGAGGCTGATGAGCAGGACGATCATCGCCATGGCGATATTGAAGGTGAACAGTATGTCCAGCAGGAAGGGCGGCAGGGGCAGCACCATCATGGCCAGGATCATGATCACCAGCAGGGGGGCCGCCAGCTTTTGCCAGTGCAAGGCGTTGCTGGCAGGCAGGGGCGGTACGGCCTGGGCCATCAGTGCATGCTCCGAAGGCAGCGCGATGCAGAAACGGGCACGGGGATGCCGCCCCACGTCTCAATCCTGAAGCGCCGTTTCCGGCAACTCATGCCACCTCCCTGGGCACACCCGGATCCAGGTGGGCGGGCACCTGCCAGTCCGTGGGCAGGGTCGGCTGCATGGCCTGATTGAGCTGGTAGACATAGGCCAGCACCTGGGCCACGGCAGTAAACAGGGGGGCAGGGATGATCTCCCCCACCTGCACATGGCGGTGCAGGGCCCGGGCCAGGGGAGGCGCCTCAAGCACCGGCACCCGGTGCTCTCGGGCGATCTCCTTGATGCGCTGGGCCACCAACTGGCTGCCCTTGGCAATGACCTGGGGTGCCCGCATCCTGCCCTCGTCGTATTTCAAGGCCACGGCGAAGTGCAGGGGGTTGGTCACCACCACATCGGCCTTGGGCACCTCCTGCATCATGCGCCGGCGGGCTGCCTCCCGTTGCAGGGAGCGGATGCGGGCCTTGATCTGGGGATCCCCCTCCATCTCCTTGTGCTCCTGACGCACCTCCTCCTTGGTCATGCGCAGCTTGCGGTGGTAATTCCAGATCTGGAAGGGCACATCCACCACCACGATGAGGGCATAGGCCGAGGCCGCCGCCAGGAAGGTGAGCAGGGTGATCTGGCCGAAATGCACCATGGCCGCTTCCATGGGCTCCGCCGCCAGGGCCAGGATACCGTCCCGCTGACGCCAGATCATCCAGCCCGCCACGCCGGCGATGAGCCCGGCCTTGAGCAGGGCCTTGATGAGTTCCACCAGGGACTGCCAGGAAAACATGCGTGCCAGGCCGGCCAGGGGGTTGAGCTTGGCAAAATTGGGCTGCAGGGTCTTGGTGGTGAAGACCCAGCCTGAGAGCATCACATTGGCGGCAATGGCCGCCACCAGCACCGTGGCCAGCAGGGGCAGCAGCAGGAGCATGGCCTCCATGCCTGCCGCAAACAGGCTGCTGCCCATGATGCGCACGCTGCCCAGGCCCGTGGCATCGAAGCTGAGGGCCGCGTGCATGACCTTGCCCAGACCACGAAACATGAACATGCCCAGCAGCGCGATCACCCCGGTGGTGGCCAGCAAGACCGCCAGGGTGGCCAGTTCCCGGGAACGGGGCACATTGCCCTCTTCACTGGCCTTGTCCAGGCGTCGTGCCGACGCTGGTTCCGTGCGTTCAAGATCGCTGTCTTCCGCCATCCTCGGGTCCGGTACGTTGCCGGCTCAAGGTTATCCAAATGCACAAAATTTTAGCATGGGGCCACCCCGCCCCAGACCGGCCACACAAATGAAAAACGGCCGCCTGGAGCGGCCGTTCCGGGTCAGAGCGAAGGCTCAGTGGGCCTGTACGCCGGGACCGAAGAAGCGATAGCCCATACGCAGCTGGCGACTGCTATCGAAGCGCTTGCGCTCGGTCTCGCTGCTGAAGCTGGCGGCAATGCCACTGAAGGCCTTTTCCGCCCAGGCACCGTCCTGCAACAGATCCGCCACACCTTCGGCCCAGCGCAGCTTGTCGCTGGCCGAGGCCAGACGGGTGCCGCAAGCGTCCATGAGGGGGCTGATATCGGCGGCGGACAGCTCGTAGGCCTTCAAACGGGAGGCCAGCTGCACACAGGCGTCGCCGCTGGCGCAGGCCTGCACGGCCTTGCCGAACATGCTGGCTGCCGTGTCGGCATCGCCGATGTCCCGGTAGAGCTTGCCCACATGGGCCAGGGCAAAGTGGTCCTGGGCCCGGCCGGCCGCATCCGTCAGCAGTCTGGCGGCCAGATCCGCATCCCCCAGGGCCTCGTTGGCCAGCTCCGCCATCTTGGTGTAATCGTAGACGTTGTCCCCCAGGCTGCGGCCATCCATGTAGGCCTTGGCACGTGCCTTGCCGAAGGCGGCGTCCTTGAGCTCCCGGGCGCAGGTGAGCACGATCTCCCGGAACCAGACGAAGTCATCGGCGGAAGTGGCCACGCTCTCGTCCAGGAGCTTCTCCAGCCAGATCTTGTCACCCAGGCGGTCCACCGCCAGGATCAGGGGCTTGAAGCGACCGAAATGGAAGCCGTCTTCCCTGAGTTGGGCCTCGGCCACACCCAGCATCTTGCCGGCATAGGCCTTGTCATCCAGTTCGGCCAGGATGCGGTCCGCCAGGGCGATGATCTGCTTGACCGTGGTGCACTTGGGCTCCTCGTTCTGGAACTCCACATATTTCGCCTGGTTGGCCTCCCGGCGGGCCAGCTTGTCGGCCACCCGGGCCACCCGGTCGGCATCGGCGGCAGCGTGCTTGTTGACCGCCTCCACCACCTTGCGCATCTCGTCCAGGTTGGCCACCGCCTCTTCCGCCTTGTCCAGCATCTCGTTGACGCCGGCGGCGTCGCTGATACCCGCATAGGCATCGGCCAGCTGCAGGAGCTCGCCGCTGGCCGTGGCGGTGTCCCCGGCCTTGGCCAAGACGGCCTTGGTGAATTCCGCATTGCCGGCGGCCGCGTCCAACACCTGCATCAGGGCAGTGAAGTCCTTGGCTGACTCCAGGGCCTTGTCATACAGGGCACCGGCAGCCGCGGGGTCGATTTCCCCCATGGCACCGGAGAGCACGATGAGGTCGGCAGGACTGCCATACTTGCCTGCACCTTCGTTGATGATCTCCACGGCCTTGGCCTTGTCGCCGCCGCTGGCCAGCAGCTTGGCTAGGCGGGCAAAGTCCGCCGCGCGGCCTGCCTTGGCCTTGATCTTGTCGCCGATCTGGGCAAAGAGGTCGGCATTGTTCAGCTCTACCACCACGGTGGCCAGGCCATACAGTTCCTCGGTGGCAGAGACCTCCTTGAGGGCACCGGCCAGGGCCTTGCCGGCGGCATCGCCATCGCCCAGGGCCAGCCACTGGCCCATGCCCACGGCTACCTTCTCGCTGCCTTCCATGGCGAAATCCGCGCCCTGGCCCAGCATCTCCTTGGCCTTGGCTTCATCTCCCAGGGCCTTGTAAGCAATGGCCAGAGCGACGAAATCCTTGGTGAACATGGCGTCCCCGGCCACCTTGTCCAGGGCGGACTTGGCATCCGCCGCCCCCGTAAAGGCGGCGACGCTGAGGATGTCTTTGGCATAGGCCATGTCCGCCGGCTCGTCGAAGCATTCACGGGCCAGGGCAAAGAGATCGGCAGCGCTGCCGGCGGCTGCAACCTTGGGCTCGAGGGTGGATCGGTTGGCCATGGAAATCTCCTGACAAATCAGTGGACAAATTCAGAATGTGCAACTTTACCGATCCTGGCCCCAGCTGGGGCTAGGGTTTTTTTATTGCTGGATAAAGGAATTTATCATCCGATTACATGAGCGCGTGGGGAGAACCACAAGAGAGCGCCCGGAATAAAGTACCAACCCCTGACGTCCGGCAAGGATTCAGGGTATTTTTGCGCCTGCCGATGCGGTCAGCCGCATCATTACCGATCCACAGGAGATCCCCGGAAATTCATGAACACCAGGCGGAAACAACAGGACTCCTCATTCAAGGCCTTGCTCATGGGACTTACCTTGGGCGCCATTGGAGGAATGACAGGCATGTACCTCTACCTGCGTGAGCAACCCCGCAGTCCGGATGCGCAGCAGGTCAGTCTGCAGGATTGCACGGATGCAGCCCAGGTCCGCGCACAGGAAAACAACGAGGCCGGCCGGGAGGCCAAGGACTACAACTTCTACGGCGTGCTGGAAAATGCCCCCGTATCTCCTACCCGGCCGGATCTGGAAGCCCCGCCCGTGCCCCCCACCATGGAGGCTTCCGCCAGCACCCAACCCAAGGTGGTCGCCAAGCCCGCGCCACCGACCGTAGCCTCGGTTCCTGCCCCACCTCCCACAAACGCGCCGCTTCCCGGCCCACCCCCGAGTGCTCCCAGCACAACGCCCCAGAGCGGCCCGGTCTATCTGCAGCTGGCCTCCTTCAAGACCACCCAGGATGCGGACGCCCTCAAGGCCCGCCTCGTCCTGGCGGGGCAAAGTGCCAGCGTGGTAAGCATGGATCTACCCGACAAAGGCACTTTCTACCGGGTCAGGGTAGGCCCCTTCACCGACAAGGACGAAGCCCTGGATGCTGCCAATCAGATGCAGGACGCCGGTATCGACCCCAGGGGTGCCATCCTGGTGCGCTGAATGTCCCGAATGACTGGGGCCTGACTGCTCAGGCCCCTTGTCTATCAGCTCACCACTTCCTTGAGTTGCTCCAGGATCGCGGGGTTTTCCAACGTGGAGATGTCCTGGGTGATTTCCTCGCCCTTGGCCAGGGCCCGCAGCAGGCGACGCATGATCTTGCCGGAACGGGTCTTGGGCAGGTTGTCGCCGAAACGGATTTCGTCGGGCTTGGCGATGGGGCCGATCTCGTGGCCCACATGGTTGCGCAACTCCTTGACGATCTGTTGGGCCTCTTCGCCGCTGGGCCGGCCCTGCTTGAGGACCACGAAGGCGGCGATGGCCTCACCCTTGACGTCATGGGGCTTGCCTACCACGGCGGCCTCCGCCACCAGGGGATGGGACACCAGGGCAGACTCGATCTCCATGGTGCCCAGACGGTGGCCGGACACGTTCAGCACATCGTCGATACGGCCCATGATGGTGAAATAGCCCGTTTCGGAGTCGCGTACCGCACCGTCACCGGCCAGATACAGCCCCCCCAGCTCCTCGGGGAAATAGCCCTTCCTGAAGCGCTCCGGGTTGCCCCATACCGCCCTGATCATGGCCGGCCAGGGTTTTCTGATGACCAGGAAACCGCCCTGGCCCCAGTCCACTTCATGTCCGGTTTCGTCCACCACCTGGGCCAGGATGCCGGGCACTGGCAAGGTGCAGGAGCCAGGCACTGTGGGGGTGACTCCGGGCAGGGGGGTGATCATGTGGGCACCGGTCTCGGTCTGCCACCAGGTATCCACGATGGGACAGCGCTCCTGGCCCACGGTCTGGTGGTACCACATCCAGGCCTCGGGGTTGATCGGCTCACCCACGGTGCCCAGCAGGCGCAGGCTGGAGATATCGAACTTGTCCGGCGCCACGTCCGGATTGCCGTTGGCGACCTTGATGAGGGAACGGATGGCGGTGGGGGCGGTGTAGAAGATGGAGACCTTGTGGGCCTGGATCATGCGCCAGAAGCGCCCGCCGTCCGGATAGGTGGGGATGCCTTCGAACACCACCTGGGTGGCGCCGCTGGCCAGGGGACCATAGGTCACGTAGGTGTGACCCGTGACCCAACCGATGTCGGCCGTGCACCAGAACACGTCGTCCGGCTTCATGTCGAAGGTCCACTTGGCGGTGACCACGGCCTGCACCAGATAACCCCCCGTGGAGTGCTGCACCCCCTTGGGGGTACCGGTGGAGCCGGAGGTGTAGAGCACGAACAGGGGATGTTCGGCGTCCACCCATTCCGGTTCACAGATATCGGACTGGCCCTGCTCCGCATCGTGCCACCACACATCCCGTCCGCTGTTCCAGGCACAATCGATGCCGGCACGCTTGTACACCAGTACATGGCGCACGCTGTCACAGCCGCCCATGTCCAGGGCCTCGTCCACAGCGGACTTCAGGGGCAGGGCCTTGCCGCCCCGACGTTGGCCGTCAGAGGTGATCACCATGACGGCCTGGGCGTCCTGGATGCGATCCCGCAGGGAATGGGCGGAAAAACCGCCGAACACCACGGAATGGGTGGCGCCGATACGGGCGCAAGCCTGCATGGCCACCACACCCTCGATGGACATGGGCAGGTAGATGACCACCCGGTCACCCTTCTTCACGCCCATGCTCTTCAGGGTGTTGGCAAAGCGGGCGGTGCGCGCCAGGAGCTCCTTGTAGCTGACCCGGATGACCTGGCCATCGTCGGCCTCGAAGATGATCGCGGTCTTGTCCCCCAGGCCCGCCTCCACGTGGCGGTCCAGGCAATTGTAGGAGGCGTTCAGGCGGCCATCGGCAAACCACTTGTAGAACGGGGCATTGCTTTCATCCAGCACCTGGGTGAAGGGCTGCTGCCAGGTTACATGCTCCCGCGCCAGCCGGGCCCAGAAACCCTCATAATCGGCATTGGCCTCATCCACCAGGGCCTGATAGGCCTCCATCCCCGAAATGGTGGCTTGCGCCTTGAAGGCATCGGAAGGTGGAAATTTCCGGTTTTCGTGCATTACAGACTGGATAGTGCTGCTCATGACAAATACATCTCCATGCTGGCATTGTTGGGCGGATCAGGTCGGATGACCCGATGCGGAAATGACCCTTCCCAGGGGACTGGGCAAAATTATGCTACTTCCGTAATTTTTTCAAATGACTATGCATGCCTTCCCCCACGAGCTGCTGCTACAGGCCCGGGAATACAGCCGCTGGCTGAACCAGCGTCTGGCCGCCCGCCCAGGGCTGGAGGCCTGGTTGCTGGACAAGCTGGCCACCGCGGCGACAAGGAGCGAAATGCGCCACTTCCTGGGCCACATCCCAGCCACGGAGGAGGCCCTGTGGGCCGGTCTGCGCCACCTGCGGGAAGGGGTCTTCGCCAAGGTCATGATACGAGACCTGGCGGGGCTGGCGGATCTGACGGAAGTGACCGGCAGCCTCACCCAGCTGGCGGAAGAGACCCTGGAGGCCGCCCAGGCCTTCCTATACCGGGAGCTGGCACAGATCCACGGCGAGCCCCTTCGCCAGCTCGGACGAGATCCGCAGCGCCTACCGCAAGCTGGCCCGCAAATACCACCCCGACCTCAACCAGGAAACCAACGCCGAGGCCAACTTCAAGGAGATCAACGAGGC
>CAZVNY010000003.1:0-11689 GCA_964628785.1 uncultured Thiobacillus sp. | reverse complement strand
ACATCGATCTCATCTTCGTGTACCCGGAAGACGGTGAAACTGCCGGCCCGCGCAAGCTGGGCAACCATGAATTCTTCACTCGCCTGGGCAAGCGCCTGATCAGCGCCCTGGAACAGCAGACCGCCGATGGCCACGTCTTCAGGGTGGATATGCGCCTGCGCCCCTATGGCGAGGGGGGTCCTCTGGTCTCCAGCTTCGGCATGCTGGAAAACTATTTCTACACCCAGGCCCGTGAGTGGGAGCGCTACGCCTGGATCAAGGCCCGGGTCCTGCCGGGAAGCCCCAGCTCTGAGGAGGCCATCGCCGAGCTGGAGGCCCTGCGCCAGCCCTTCGTGTTTCGCAAGTATCTGGATTTTGGCGCCTTCGGGGCCATGCGGGAACTGCATGCCCAGATCCGGCGCGAGGTGGCGCGCAAGGATCGGCAGGACAACATCAAACTGGGACCGGGGGGTATTCGGGAGATCGAGTTCATCGCCCAGGTCTTCCAGCTCATCCGGGGCGGTCACCTGGCCTCCCTGCGCCTGCGCCCCACCCGGACCCTGCTGCATCAACTGGCCGCCTATCAGCTGCTGCCGGAGACCACGGCCCGTGATCTGGAAGACAGCTACGTGTTCTTGCGCCGGCTGGAACACCGTCTGCAATACCTGGATGACGCCCAGACCCATAACCTACCCGCTGCGGACATGGATCGCCGGCAACTGGCCGCGGCCATGGGTTTTGCAGACTGGGACGCCCTGCAGCAGGAATTGCAAGCCCGGTGCAAGTGGGTGGCAAGCCAGTTCGAGCAGGTCTTCGGGGCACCCCAGGAAGACCAGTCCACCCACCCCCTGGCCCATGTCTGGCACCGGCCACAGGAAGAAGCCACAAGTCGGCTGCAGGTGGCGGGTTACCGGGAACCTCAGGTCGTATTGGAACAGTTGCAGGCCTTCATCCAGGGCAGTCGGTATGTGAGCCTGCCGGCCCGCAACAAGGCCTTGCTGGAGGGCCTGTTGCCCCCCTTCATCGAGGTGGCGGCGGGTTTTGCCAATGCCCAGGAGACCCTGGGTCGCATCTTGACCCTGCTGGAGACCATCGCCCGGCGTACTCCCTATCTGGCCCTGTTGCGGGAATATCCCCAGACCCTGATGCAGGTGGCCCGCATCCTCAGCGCCAGCCCCTGGGCCGCGCATTACCTCACCCGGCAGCCCCATCTCCTGGATGAACTGCTGGACCCCCGCCAGCTCATGGCACCGCCGGATTGGCCCCGGGCCCGCCAGGAACTGAGACTGGAGCTGGATGCCCTGCAGGGGGACATGGAGCAGCAGATGGATGCCCTGCGCACCTTCAAGCAGGCGGAGATCTTCCATCTCCTGGCCCAGGACCTGGCCGGCATGTGGACCGTGGAAAGACTCTCGGATCAGCTCTCGGACCTGGCGGACATGCTGGTGGAAGCGCCGTTGTACCTGGCCTGGCAGGACCTGCCCGGCCGCCACGGGGAACGACCCGCCTTCGCCGTCATCGCCTACGGCAAGCTGGGAGGCAAGGAGCTGGGCTATGCCTCGGACCTGGACCTGGTGTTCCTGCATGACGATCCCCACCCGGATGCCCAGGAGATCTACGCCCGTCTGGGCAAGCGTCTGAACACCTGGCTCAGCACCCACACCCCGGCGGGCCAGCTCTACGACATCGATCTGCGCCTGCGCCCGGACGGGGCCTCGGGCCTGCTGGTAAGCTCCCTGGCGGCCTTCGAGGACTACCAGCAACACCATGCCTGGACCTGGGAGCACCAGGCCCTTACCCGGGCTCGGTTCTGTTGCGGTGACCAGGCCGTGGGTGAGCGTTTCGAGCAGATCCGGGAAACGGTGTTGTGCCAGCCCCGGGAGCCGGAGGCGCTACGCCACCAGGTCCTGCAAATGCGGCAAAAACTGATGCAGGGCCATCCCAACGTCAGTGCCCTGTTCGACCTGAAGCATGATCCCGGGGGCCTGGTGGATGTGGAATTCAGCGTGCAATACCTGGTGCTGGCTCACGCCCACAGGTATCCGGAGATGACGGCCAACTCGGGCAACATCGCCTTGTTGCGCCAGGCCGGTGAACTGGGCCTGATCCCCGC
Organism: uncultured Thiobacillus sp.; assembly: GCA_964628785.1. GTDB lineage: Bacteria > Pseudomonadota > Gammaproteobacteria > Burkholderiales > Thiobacillaceae > PFJX01. The sequence goes on along the minus strand of CAZVNY010000003.1, from coordinate 9,597 downwards.
CGATATCGGCCAGGCCGCCGCTGACGCCTATCGGGAACTGCGTCGACGCCAACATGCCCTGAAGCTGCAGGGCCTGCACGAGGCCCGTACCGAGCATGGCGGCCTGGCTCAGGAGATCCACGCCGTACAGGGGCTGTGGCGTTATGTCTTCGGGGAAACCGGAGACCGGGGCAATGCCTGAAAGGCAGGGGGTATTGGCTGAGCGCGGGGGCCTGGGCCCGGCTTTCAACCCAAAAACCGCACCCCTGTCCGACTCAGAGTGAACTGCCGAGCCGTTGCAGCAGGGCCTCGGCGGTATCTTCGGGGCCCAGGCCCCAGCCCAGGTCCCTGAGCTGGGTCACGGCCATGCCGGCATGGCCGCAGGGGTTGATGGCCTGAAAGGGGCTCAGGTCCATGTCCACGTTCAGGGCCAGGCCGTGGTACGTGCAGCCCCCCTTCACGCGCAGGCCCAAGGCGGCGATCTTGGCGCCGGCCACATAGACGCCCGGGGCGCCGGCCAGACGTTCCCCGGGGATGGCCGCGGTGGCCAGCAGATCGATGACGGCCTGCTCCATGCGCCGCACCAGTTCCTTGACGCCGTAGCCCCGGCGCTTCAGGTCCAGGAGCAGATAGACCACCACCTGGCCGGGACCGTGGTAGGTGACCTGCCCACCCCGGTCGATACCCAGCACGGGAATGCCCACATCCTGCAGCAGATGCTCCCGCCTGCCGGCCTGGCCCAGGGTGAAGACAGGCGGGTGTTCCAGCAGCCAGAGTTCGTCCGGGCTGTCCCCCGTGCGGCGAGCGGTGAAATCCTGCATGGCCGCCAGGGTGGGGGCATAGTCCACCTGGCCCAGGCGGCGCAGGATCAGGGCTGGTGCGGCGGCAGACAAGTCAAAGCACCACCTTCACCAGGGGATGGGCCGTGAGTTCCCGATACAGGGCATCCAGCTGCGCGCGGGAGGTAGCCCGGATGGTGCAGGTCACGGAGAGATACTTGCCGCCGCTGGAGGCACGCATCTCCAGGGTTTCCGTGGCGTAATCCGGCGCATGCCGCAGCACGATGGCCAGGACGTGCTGGGCAAAGTCATCGTTGCGCTGGCCCATGATCTTGATGGGAAAATCGCAGGGGAACTGCAGCAGGCTGTCCTGCTCGTGCGAGATGTTCATGCCTGTTCCCCCCGCATGACCGTGCGCTTGTAATCCAGATAGGCCGCCAGCATGTGCCGGTACACCGGCCCGGGCCTGCCGGCCTGGGGACCCCTGCCCACGGGCAGATCATCCAGCCGGGTCACCGCCATGACCTCCTTGGTGGAGGAGGTGATCCAGATCTCGTCGGCACCGCGCAGTTCCGCCTCACTGACGGGCCGTACGGCATGGGCCATGGTATGCCTGCGGGCCAGATCCAGCACCACCTCATAGGTGATGCCCGGCAACATGAGGTGACTCTCCGGTGGTGTGAGGATGACCCCCTCCTGCACGATGAACACACTGCTGGCCGAGCCTTCCGTGAGCCAGCCCTCCCGCAGCAGGATGGTTTCGGCACAGCCCGCGTCCACGGACAGCTGGCGCAGCAGCACATTGCCCAGCAGGGAGATGGTCTTCAGATCACAACGCAGCCAGCGGTTGTCCTGGGCGGTAATGGCAGCCATCCCATGCTCCAGCAGGGCCTGTGGTGGTGCCGAAAGTGCCAGTGGCATGAGCAGGATCGTGGGTTGCATCTGGGCGGGGAAGACGTGATCACGGGGGCCCGAGCCCCGGGTCACCTGCAGCAGGATGCCCACGTCGTCCCAGGGCGCGGTGCGGATCACCGCACGAATGAGTTCACTCCATTGCGCCTGGGAATGGGGGTTTTCCAGGCGGATGCCTGCCAGGCTCTGTTGCAGACGGCGCAGATGGTCCGTCAGACGAAAGGGCTGGCGATCATAGGCGGGAATGACCTCGTACACCCCGTCCCCGAACAGGAAACCCCGGTCCATGACCGGCACCCGGGCCTGATCCAGAGGCAGAAAGACCCCATTCAGGTAGACGATGGGGTTGTCGGCCTGGTCTGGCTTCATTTGAACATCAGCAACAGGCTGTCCCAGGTACGCCCCAGCAGTCCGGCCACGGAGACATCCCGCAGGGCCCGCAAGGGATAGTCCCCCACCAGCTCGCCATCCACGCTCAAGCGCAGGGAGCCCACAGTCTGGCCCCGGCGCACGGGGGCCAGCAAAGGCTGGCGAGTCACCAGTTTGGCCTGCAGTCTATCGCTCGCCCCCCGGGGTACGGTGACATACAGATCCTTGGTGAAGCCGGCCTGCAACTCGCTGCTGGAGCCCTTGTAGATACGCAGACTGGAAACGGCCTTGTCCGCCGGATACAGCTTCACGGTCTCGAAGAACTGGAAACCGTAATTCAGCAGTTTCTGGCTTTCGCTGGCCCGCCCCGTGTCCGAAGTGGCCCCCAGCACCACGCTGAGCAAACGACGCTGGTCCTTCTGGCTGGAGGCGATGAGGCAATAGCCCGCGCTCTCCGTGAAGCCCGTCTTCATGCCGTCCACGCTGGGGTCCACATAGAGCAGACGGTTGCGATTGGGCTGACGTATGCCGTTGTAGGTGAAAGCCTTCTCGGCATAGAACTTGTAATACTGGGGAAAGGTGTTGATCAGGGCCGTGGCCAGGCGGGAGAGGTCCCGGGCGGTGGTGTAGTGCTCCGCATGGGGCAGCCCCGTGGCGTTCATGAAGTGGGTGGCCGTCATGCCCAGGCGTTTTGCGGTCTGGTTCATCATGGCGGCAAAGCCCTCTTCGGAGCCGGCGATGCCCTCGGCCAGCACGATACTGGCGTCATTGCCCGACTGGATGATCATGCCCCGCAGCAGGTCCTCAACCTTGGCCGGTTTGTTGGCTTCCAGGAACATGCGGGAGCCTTCTGCCCGCCAAGCCTTTTCCGATACGGTAAGCATCTGATTCAGCTTGAGGCGCCCTTCCTGTAGGGCGGTAAAGCTCAGGTAAGCGGTCATGAGCTTGGTCAGGGAGGCGGGTTCCACCTTGCTGTCGGCGCCCTGCTCCGCCAGGGCTTGGCCACTGGCGGTGTCGATGAGCAACCAGACCCGGGCGTGGATCGGGGGGGAAGGCGGTACCGGCAGGACCGCCTGGGCGGCAAATACGGAAAAACCCAGGAACAGGACAAGCAGGTGACTGAAACGTCTAAAAATCGAATTCATGAACATCCGTGCCACAGGCGGAATTGCGATGCAGACCCAACCCCCCCGCTAGGGGGGCACAAAGACCAAAGGGACTGGCGCCTCAGCGTCCCACCGGATGCGGCTTGATGCCGAAGTCCTGCTGATAAGCCAGACTCAAGCGCTCGGCGGCTTCCGCGGAAGCGAAGGGACCGGCCTGCAGTTTGTGCAGGCTGCCGGACTGGACCTGGGTCAAACCCGGAAGTTCCGCGCCATAGCGGGCCCGCACCCTGTCCCCCAGGGTCTCCGCCGCAGCGGACGTGGACACGGCCGCCAGTTGCAAATACAGGCCCCCGGTCTGGGAAGCCGAGACAGCCTGACTTGCCTGTAGGAGTTTGCCCGTCAGATTCGACAAGGCCCGGGTATCGCTCACCACCTTGAAGGAATGCAGACCCATTTCATCCCGCAACTGGGCTGCCGCCTGGTCGGCCTCTTCATGGTTGGCAAAAGGACCCGCCTGCACCTTGTACAAGCCGTCTACGGCGATGCGCAACACGGCCGGGAAGGAACGAGACAGCCGCACCGTGGCCCGCTCCAGGATGGCATTGGCCCGCTCCTGACTGGAAAAGGCCCCCAACTGCAGGTAATAGGCAACACCGCTGTTGGCGGTTTCCAGCGGGCTCGACGGCGATGTCTCCACTGCGGCCACCTGCATGGGGTCCGCAGCCGTCTGCGCCACGTCTCCGGGACCGGGTTGGACCTCCGGGTCGGACTGGGCCAGCTGAGACGCCGCTTCAGACTCGGGGAATACCGCCTCCACCGTCACCGCGGTCACGCCCTTGAGCACACCCAACTTGTGGGCCGCCGTATAGGACAGATCGATGAGGCGATTGCCGTGGAAGGGGCCGCGATCGTTGATGCGCACCACGATGCTCTTGCCAGTCTGGGAGTGGGTGACCCGTGCATAGCTGGGGATGGGCAGGGTGGGATGGGCCGCCGTCATGGCATACATGTCATAGGGCTCGCCCGAGGAGGTGGGCTTGCCATGGAACCTGCGGCCATACCAGGAGGCCAAGCCATCCTGTTTGTAGCCCAGATTCGAGGTCAGGGGCCTGTAGTTTTTGCCCAGCACCTTGTAAGGGTTGTTGGCAAAGGCATGCAGCGGCTCATTCTGGGGAACGGCGTCGGGAACGGTATCCAGGTCATCCGGGGGATTCAGACCTGGACCATCGTCCTTGTAGTAGCCCCCACCTTTGTAAGGGGGCAGAACGGGGGCACCGCCGACGGAGTGGGTTCCAGGTTTGCTTGCTGACTTGCTGGGCCCGGTGGCTGCCCCCTGGGTGTTGGGGGGAGCGGTGGTACATCCTGCCAGATGGGTGCCGACGAGCATAACCAGCAGGGTTAAACGTGGGCTGAAGGACTTCATGGGCACAATGGCGACCTGGGTCACCCAATGATCACAGGATGCTGCAAGTTTAGCGCGTATACGCTATGTTTTTACAAGTTTTTTATGGGTGGCCAGACTCATGAGCATGCCGAAGCCCAGCATCACCGTGAGCATGGAGGTACCGCCATAGCTCACCAGGGGTAAAGGCACCCCCACCACGGGCAGGATGCCGGACACCATGCCCATGTTGACGAAGGCATAGGTGAAAAAGGTCAAAACGATGGCGCCGGCCAGCAGACGCCCGAAAAGAAAAGGCACACTGGCTGCCAGCCACAGGCCCCGGCTGATGACGGCGCCATAGAGCAGCAGGAGGAGCAGATTACCCACCAGACCGAATTCCTCGGAGAACACGGCAAAGATGAAGTCCGTGCTGCGCTCCGGCAGAAATTCCAGATGGGTCTGGGTCCCGGCCATCCAGCCCTTGCCCGCCACACCGCCGGAGCCCACGGCGATGGTGGACTGGATGATGTGGTAACCCGCCCCCAGGGGGTCCGACGAAGGGTCGATGAGGGTAAGCACCCGCTGGCGCTGATAATCGTGCAGCAGCGTATTCCAGGCCACCGGCAGGATCGCCGCCAGGCCCACGATGGCCCCGGCGATGACCTTCCAGGACAGACCAGCCAGATACAGGACGTAAAAGCCGGAGGCACTGATGAGCAGGGACGTACCCAAATCCGGCTGGCGTGCGATGAGGCCCACGGGCAGAAACAACAAGACGGCGGCAGCGAGGAAATCCTTCCAGCCCAGGGTGGCCTGCTTGTAATGGAAATACCAGGCCAGCATCATGGGTGCGGCCAAGCGCATCAGTTCTGAAGGCTGGATACGTGTCACCCCCAGTTCCAGCCAGCGACGGGAACCATTCACCACCACGCCGAACAAGGCCACCGCCAGCAGCAGGACCAAGCCCAGGATATAGACCGCACGTGCGAACTGCATCAGCCGTTGGGGCGGCACGTGGGAAACCAGGAGCATGGCGGTCAGGGCAATGCCGATGTTGCTCACCTGTGCCAGCATCCTGTCCGTGCTGCCCCCGGAGGCGCTGTACACCGTAAACGAGCTGACCAGCAGCAAGAGCGTCAGCAAGCCCATCAGGGGGCCGTCCAGATGGGCGAACAGGTGATGCAGCAAACGCGCGATCATGTCTCATCCTCCCGCAAACTCCGAATCGCTGCATCCCCTGCCGCATCGCCCTCTGCCGGCACACTGTCTTCCTGCTCCTCGTCTTCCTGCTCCTCCTCCCCGCCTGTGGATCCCGGTACAGTGCGTGCAGTGGGCTCGACTGCCGCCTGGCCCGGGCGCTTGCCCAGCAACCAATAGTCCATGACCTTACGCGCCATGGGCGCGGCTACGGTGCTGCCATGGCCCCCGTTCTCCACCATCACCGCCAGGGCGATCTTGGGATTGTCCGCCGGCGCAAAGGCGATGAACAGGGCGTGATCCCGGTGATGCTCGGCAGTCTGGCTCTCCACGTAGCGGGACCCCTGCTTGATGCCCTTGACCTGGGCCGTACCCGTCTTGCCGGCGATGACATAGGGCGCCCCCGCCCCCGCCCCTGCCGCCGTGCCGCCCGGCCGCGTGACCCCGATCATGGCCTCCCGCACCGCCTGCACATTACGGGGATTCAGGGCAATGCGACCCACCACCTCGGGGGCCACCAGGCTGGTCCTGCCATCCAGGGGGTCCTGCCAGCCTCGTACCAGCTGGGGCTTGTACATCACCCCGTTGTTGGCCAGGGCCATGGTGGCCACCGCCAGTTGCATGGGGCTGGCCAGGACATAGCCCTGACCGATGCCGGCGATGACCGTCTCGCCGGGCCACCAAGGCTGCTTGAAACGTTTCTGTTTCCAGGCCGGGGTCGGCATCAGGCCCGCCAGCTCACCATCCAGGTCCACACCGCTCTTGTGGCCGAAGCCGAAGCGGCCCAGGAAGTCCGCCATGCGTTCGATGCCCATGTCCCGGGCCAGGCCGTAATAGTAGGTGTCACAGGACACGATGATGGATTTGCGCAGATCCACCGTTCCGTGGCCGTCCTTTTTCCAGTCCCGGTAACGGTGGCTGCTACCCGGCAGGGTGAAATAGCCCGGATCCGAAATGCTGTCACCAGGCCGGCGCAAGCCCAGTTCCAGGCCCGCCAGACCCATGAAGGGCTTGATGGTGGAGCCTGGCGGATAGACACCCCGCAGGGCACGGTTGATGAGGGGGCGCTCGAAGGCGTCGTTGAGTTCCTTCCAGGTGGCCGTGTCGATGCCATCCACGAACAGGTTCGGGTCGAAACTGGGCCTGGAGACCAGGGCCAGCACCCCCCCGTTGCGGGGGTCCAGGGCCACCAGAGCGCCACGATAATTCCCGAAGACCTGCTCCGCCACTTCCTGCAGGCGGGCATCCAGATGCAGCCACAGATTGTGGCCGGACACCGGCGGCGTACGTGACAACACCCGTACCGCATGCCCCCTGGAGTCGGTCTCCACCTTCTCGATGCCGGTACGGCCGTGCAGCCATTTCTCGTAACTGGCCTCGATACCCAGCTTGCCGATGTGGTCGCTGCCCTTGTAGTTGGGCAGCAGGCCTTCTTCCTGCAGGCGCTCCACATCCGCCTGGCCGATGCGGCCGATATAGCCCACCACGTGAGCGAAGCTCCCGGCATAGGGGTATTGCCGGAACAGCCGGGCCTTCACCTCCACCCCGGGAAACCGGTAGCTGTTGACGGCAAAGCGGGCCGCCTCTTCCTCCGTGAGCATGTTGCGGATGGGCAGGCTTTCGAAGTTCTTGCTCTCTGCCAGGAGCTTGCGAAAGCGGCGTCTGTCCCCGGGCTCGATGCTGACGACCTGGGCCAGCGCGTCGATGAGGGGTTCCAGCTCACCCGCCTTGTCCGGGGTGATCTCCAGGGTGGAGGCGGTGAAGTTGCGCGCCAGCACCGTGCCCCGGCGATCATAGATGGCCCCCCGGGAAGGAGGGGCGGGTACCAGGGAGATGCGATTCTCTTCCGCCAGGGCGCGATAGCGCTCGTATTGCACCACCTGCAGCCAGACGAAGCGGGCGAAAAGCCCCAGCAGGGCCAGGACCACCAGGACGGCGGCCACTTCCATGCGCCGCCGATAACGCTGGAATTCCTCTTCCGGATTGACGAGACGCAGGCGCATGCCTAGAAGTCGACCCCTATTCGGAACGCATCCCGACAGGACGCCCCGTGATGCGATCCAGCAGCCAAGCCATGGGCACCCACAACAGGGCCGCCATCACCCCCGCGGCCAACCAGCGCCAATCGACCTCGCCGTGACTGAACAGCAGCCCCAGGGTGAGGACCAGGACCTCCTTGCCCAGGAGGATGGGGGCGATCTGCAGACCCTGACGGGGGGGATCGAAATTCTCCAGACGCCGTTGCAGACTCAAGACCACGAAGGCCGCAGCACAATAACCCAGGGCATTCAGGCCCAGATGCAGACCCCGCTCCACATCCACCACCACCCCCAACAGGCAGGCCGTGCCCAGACCGGCCAGCCGGGGCGCGCGAATGCTCCAGTACAACAGCATCATGAGACTGAAATCCGGGATCAGCCAGCGGATCCCGTCCGGCCAGGGTGACAGACTCAGCCCCAGGGCCACGAGCAGCATGCCCCAGACCTTGACCCGGGTGGGGGGGGGCGCCAACTCCGCTCCCCTGGGCAGAAAGGCCTTTTCGACTGCCTGATCCCGTTTGCTCATGGCCGTTTCTTGCCCTCGGGAACGGATGCCTGCAGGGACGGCGTTTCCAGATGCAGAACCAGCACATGGCGAAAACGCCCCACGCCACCCATGGGCCGGCACAGGGCCTTGGCAAAGGGGGTGTGTCGCGGCGGCTCCGTGGCCACTACCCGGGCCACGGGAATCCCCTCCGGATAGATGCCGTCGATGCCCGAGGTATACAGCAGATCCCCCACCTTCACGTCCGCATGCATGTCCAGGAAACGGATTTCGAGCAGATTGTCCGCTCCGGTGCCGGAGACGATGAGGCGCAAACCGTTGCGCAGGTTCATCGCCGGCGCACCCTGTTCCCGATCCGTGAGCAGGGAGACCTCTGCACTGTAGGGAAAGACCCGGGTCACCTGACCCACCAGGCCCGTGCCGTCCACCACGGGGCGTCCGGGCTCGAGGCCTGCCACTGTGCCGCGGTTGATGATGACCTTGCGGTTGAAGGGGTCCGGAGACGCCTGCACGATCTCCGCCGCCAGGCCGGTCACATTGGGCTGTAAATCCAAGGCCAGGAGGCTGCGCAGGTGGGCATTTTCCGCCTCCAGGGAACGCTGGTTCTGACTCCCCAGGAGGAGCAGTTCGTGCTCCCGCTGCAGGCGTGCATTCTCGCTCTTCAGATCGCCATGGGTAACGAAGAAGCCGCCCGCCTGACGCAGCCAATCCCAGGGCATGGCCAAGGCCCTGCGCGTGGGAAACAGTACGGCGTTCAGGCCGTCATGCACCCCCTGCAGGGTGGCGTAACGGGTATCCACCGCCACCAGGATGAGGCAGAACAAAACATACAATCCGAAGCGGGCGGGCAGGCCCATCTCCCTGACGAAGAGAGGGGCCTGGGGAGCACGGGACATCTTCAGGGGCAGGGCTCAAGGCACAGGCTGCAAGGGGCGAACGCGCTTTCCGGAACCTTGCACCTTGGCTTCTGTACCTGGGCAATCAGTCGTCGGTGAACACCGTGGCCAGACGGTCCATCTCCTCCAGGGCCCGGCCGGAGCCCCGCACCACACAGGTAATGGGGTCTTCTGCCACGATGACGGGCAGGCCGGTCTCCTCCATGAGCAGGCGGTCCAGGTCCCGCAGCAGGGCACCGCCCCCGGTGAGCACCATGCCCTTCTCGGCGATGTCCGCACCCAGTTCCGGCGGCGTCTGTTCCAGGGCCGACTTCACCGCGGAGACGATGGTGTTGAGGGGTTCGGTGAGGGCCTCCAGGATCTCGTTGGAGGTCACGGTGAAGCTGCGCGGGATGCCCTCCGCCAGGTTGCGCCCCTTGACCTCCATCTCC
>CAZVNY010000002.1:0-27449 GCA_964628785.1 uncultured Thiobacillus sp. | reverse complement strand
CCCGGCGCGGTGCTGCAGGTGCTGCTGGATGCGCTGGCGCAGATGGCGCAGGGCAATGCGGTGAGCCTGATGCCGGTGCATCAGGAGCTGAGCACGCAGGACGCCGCCAACCTGCTCAACGTCAGCCGCCCGTTCCTCGTGGGCCTGCTGGAACAGGGGCAGATGCCGTTTCGCAAGGTCGGCACCCACCGGCGCGTGCTGCTGAGCGACGTGCTGGCCTACCGCGAGCGCATCTACACCGAGCGCGCCCACGCGCTGGACGAACTGGCCACTCTCTCGCAGCAGGACGACACGGGCTATTGAGGTATGGCTCTATCGCCTGAACCTGACATGCCGGAAGCAGCCAACACCCAAAGGCTTGACGCCACTTCACGGATGATGCGCAGGAAGCGTTGCTGTCGTGTCATCCGGAAACAGGCGACAGCATGTCTGCGCACCGACGACGCGAGAGCAGAAACATGAGCAACACCGTGACAGTGTCCGTTCCGGTTCTGCGCTGGGCTGCGGAGCGTGCCCGACTTTCCGACGATGACCTTCGGCGCCATTTCCCGAAATGGCCGCTCTGGCTGACTGAGGAAGCGCAACCGACCCTGCGGCAGCTCGAGGCATTTGCCGGGCGCACCCACACGGCCATGGGCTACTTCTTTCTGCCCCAGCCGCCCGTGCTGGAGCTGCCGGTGTCGGATTTCCGGACGGTGGGCGAGCGGACGCTGACAGGTCCGAGCAGCGACCTTCTCGATACGATCTACCTGTGTCAGCAGCGGCAGGATTGGTACCGGGGATATCTTCGACAATCTGGCGAAACGTCGTTGCCATTCGTAGGGAGCGCTCGTGTCGGCGATGCGCACGAAGCGGTGGCGCGCGAGATACGCGACACCATCGGGTTTTCCGTCGAGCAACGTCGCGCACTGGGCACCTGGACCGATGCGTTGCGCCTCCTGATGATGCAGGCACAGGAAGCCGGAGTGCTGGTGATGGCCAGTTCCATCGTGGGCAGCAACAGTCATCGCAAGCTGGATGTGGGGGAGTTTCGCGGTTTCGCCCTGGTGGATGACCTGGCCCCGCTGGTTTTCGTGAACGCAGCAGACAGCAAGGCTGCCCAGATGTTCACGCTGGCTCATGAACTAGCCCACCTGTGGCTGGGGGCGAGCGGAGTATCGGATGTGCAAGCGGGACGAGTGCCCCCGCAGGAAACCGAACGCTGGTGCAACCAGGTTGCCGCCGAACTGCTGGTACCGGCAGAGCAGTTGGAAGCAGTTCATCGACCCGGCGAGCCGATCGCCGAGGCCATGCAACGCCTGGCGCGCGCATTCAAGGTCAGCAGCCTGGTTGCGTTACGCCGCCTGTTCGATACCGGCCTGATCGATCGGGAGCAGTTATGGAGCCACTATCGCGGAGAACTGGAACGACTGAAAAAACTCGACCGTCGTCAGGGCGCTACTGGTGGCGATTTCTATCGCACCCTCGGCATGCGGGCCGGTCGCCGCTTTGTACGAGCGATCATCGCCAGCACGCTGGAGGGAAGCACGCCCTTTACCGAGGCATTTCAGCTTCTGGGGATACGCAAGACCTCGACATTCAATGCAGCAGCGCGACAGCTCGGGGTGACGACATGAGCTATCTGCTCGATGCCAACGTTCTCATCGATGCCAGCAACCGTCACTATGGAATGGATTTCTGCCCAGGGTACCGGGACTGGCTGATCCACGCTGCAAACACGGGAGCAGTCTTCAGCATCGACAAGGTCGCAGACGAGATCAGGGCCGGCAATGACAAGCTCTCGGAGTGGGCGAACGGCCAGCAGTACACGCCGGCCGCCATCAATACCTTTTTTCAGGCGGCCGATTTCTATCTCCTTGCCCATGCGTTGGCAGGTGACCATGTGATCGTTACGCTTGAGGTAGTTTCCGATTCCAGAGCACGTATCAAGATTCCCAATGCATGCATCGGCCTGGGAGTGCAGTTCATGACGCCATATCAGATGCTGAGAATCGAGAAAACTCGATTCATCCTTGGAGCAGTATCTCCTTGAGCCCCCACGCCTGGAGTGAAGACCAGCTCGTCGAGCAGCCCGCCATCGCGCTGTTCGCGGAACTCGGCTGGCAGACCGCCTCGGCACTGGAGGAAACCCTGGGCAGGGATGCCACCCTGGGGCGTGAGACCAAGGGCGAAGTGGTGCTGGGCAACCGCCTGCGTGCCGCCCTCACCCGCCTGAACCCCGGCCTGCCGCCTGCGGCCATCCAGACCGCCATGGACGAGCTGTTGCGCGACCGCTCGGCCATGGACCCGGTGGCGGCCAACCGCGAGATCTATGGGCTGCTGAAGGACGGCATTGCCGTCTCGGTGCCCGACCCCGTGCATGGCGGCCAGAAGGTCGAGCGCCTGCAGGTGGTGGACTGGGAGCAGCCGCAGAACAACGACTTCCTGCTGGTGAGCCAGTTCACGCTGGTGGGCAGCCTGTACACCTGCCGGCCGGACCTGGTGGGCTTCGTCAACGGCCTGCCCTGGGTGGTGATCGAGCTGAAGAAGCCCGGCGTGCCGGCGCGCACGGCGTTCGACGACAACCTAACCCACTACAAGCAGGCAATCCCCCAGCTGTTCTCCTACAACGCCCTGCTCATCGCCAGCAATGGCACGGACAGCCGCGTGGGCTCCCTGAGTGCCGACTGGGAGCGCTTCTTCGAGTGGAAACGCGTGCAGCGCGAGGACGAACCGTGCCGCGTGTCCCTGGAGGTGATGCTGCGCGGCACCTGCGAAAAGACACGGCTGCTGGATCTGGTGGAGAACTTCACCCTGTTTTCCGAGCACAAGACGGGGCTGGTGAAGGTGCTGGCGCAGAACCACCAGTATCTGGGGGTGAACAATGCCATTGCCTCCATGCTGCAAGCCCGGGAGAGGGGCCATGGCCGCGGCGGCGTGTTCTGGCAAACCCAGGGCAGCGGCAAGAGCTTTTCCATGGTGTTCTTTGCGCAGAAGGTGCTGCGCCGGCTGAGGGGCAACTGGACCTTCGTGGTGATCACCGACCGGGTGGAGCTGGACGAGCAGATCGCCAAGACCTTCAAGGACGTGGGCGCGGTGAGCAAGGCGGAGAGCGACACCTGCCATGCCAGAAGCGGCAGCCACCTGCGCGAGCTGCTGCGCGGCAATCATCGCTATGTGTTTACCCTGATCCACAAGTTCCAGAAGCCCGAACTGCTCACCGAGCGCACCGATGTCATCGTGCTCACGGATGAAGCCCATCGCAGCCAGTACGACCTGTTGGCCTTGAACATGCGCACGGCCCTGCCCCGGGCCATGTTCCTGGCCTTCACCGGCACGCCCCTGATCGCCGGCGAGGAGCGCACCCGGGAGGTGTTTGGCGACTACGTGTCCATCTACGACTTCCAGCAGTCGGTGGAGGACGGCGCCACCGTGCCCCTGTTCTACGAGAACCGCACCCCGGAGCTGGCGCTGGTCAACCCGGACCTCAACGAGGACATCTACCGCCTGATCGAAGACGCCGGTCTGGACGAGGCCCAGGAGGAAAGGCTGGAGAAGACACTGGGCCGGCAATACCACCTCATCACCCGGGACGACCGCCTGGAGACGGTAGCGGCGGACATCGTGCACCACTTCCTGGGGCGTGCGAGCCTGGGCCGGGTGGTGGGCAAGGCCATGGTGGTATCCATCGACAAGGCCACGGCGCTGAAGATGCACGACAAGGTGCGCGGGCACTGGACGACGGAGATCGCAAGCACCGAGCAGGAACTGGGCAGGCTGGCCTACACCCCCGGTGGCGAGGGCAGTCCCGGGCAGGCCCGTCGGGACGCCCGCAGGGCGGAACTGAAAGCACGCCTGGACGTGCTGCGCAGCACCGACATGGCGCTCATCGTATCGCCGGGGCAGAACGAAATCGCCCACATGCAGGCCCTGGGCCTGGACATCCGGCCCCACCGCCAGCGCATGAATCAGTCCCAGCCGGGCCTGGATGAGAAGTTCAAGGACGTGGACGACCCGCTGCGCCTGGTATTCGTGTGTGCCATGTGGCTGACTGGCTTTGACGCACCCAGCTGCGCGACGATCTATCTCGACAAGCCCATGCGCAACCACACCCTGATGCAGACCATTGCCCGGGCCAACCGGGTGTTTCCCGGCAAGCACAGCGGCGTGATCGTGGACTATGCCAACGTCTTTGCCTCGCTGGAGAAGGCGCTGGCCATCTATGGCGCGGGCAGGAATGGACTCACCCCGGTCCGGGACAAACAGCAACTGGTGCAGGAACTCCGGCAGGCGTTGGCCGATGCCACGGCATTCTGCGCCGAACATCAGGTGCGGCTGGAGGAGATCGAGGCAACACCGGAGAGCAGCATGGAGCGTCTGGCAGCGCTGGAGGACGCCATCGACACACTGATCGCCCCCGACAGCCTGCGGCGCGACTTCCTCGGCCACGAGAGACGGGTGAACACCCTTCATGCCGCCGTGAAACCGGACCCGGTGGCACTGGAATTCGCCAGTCGGGTGGCCTGTCTGGGCACACTGGCCGGGACCATCCGCGCCAAATTGCCGTCAAACCTGCGGGACATCTCCCGGGTAATGGGCCAGGTCAACGCCTTGCTCGATGCATCCATCACCGGCCATGCCATGCGGGTGGAATCACCCCCGGCCCTGGACCTCTCGAAGATCGACTTCCAGGCCCTGGCCAGCCGCTTCAAGGCAGCAAAGCACAAGAACACCGCGCTCGCAGTGCTCAAGACCGCGGTCCGCGGCCAGCTGGAAAGGCTGCTCCGGCTGAACCGCACACGCACCGATTTTCTGCAGAAATTCGAGGTCCTGATCGAAAACTACAACGCCGGCAGCGCCAGCATCGAGGTCCTGTACAACGCGCTGCTGGCCCTCTCCCACAGCCTGAACGAGGAGGAGCAGCGCCATGTGCGGGAGAACCTGAGCGAGGAAGAGTTGGTGATTTTCGACATCCTGACCCGGCCCGCGCCGGAGCTCACGCCCGCCGAGCGGGATGCAGTCAGGAAGGTTGCCAGGGCGCTGCTGGCCAGCTTGCAGTCCCTGCTGGTGTTGAACTGGCGTGGGAAGGCCTCGGCACGCTCACAGCTGAAGCTGGCCATAGAAGACACCCTGGACACGGGCCTGCCCCGGGCCTACACGCCCGAGTTGTTCAAGCAGAAATGCTCCGCCGTGTTCGAGCATGTGTATGAAAGTTACCCGGAGCGCGACCAGGGGGTTTACGCCGGGCTGCAAGACTGAAAACACCTGCGCGCCGGGGCCTGGGGGAAACGCTTGTTAAGTCCGTCATTGCGCGCACAGCGCGGCAATCCGGAATCCACGCGAAATTCATGACTCCTGGATCGCCACGTCGCTTCGCTCCTCGCGATGACGGCAATGGATTTGTGCAGCGTTTCCCTTGGGTACGTTGTCTGACTGTCCCGGCCTGCATGGCCCAGCGGCCCATCTTGGCACCACGGACCGAGCCGGCTCAGTCCTCCTGCAGGCCAAGCGCCCGCGCACCGGCCGCCCAGGTCTCGTCGAAGATGGCTTCCAGCCGGGGGTTCACGCCGCGACACCCGGCCACGACCTGGCGGGCCCAGATGAAATATGCCTGCTTGCGGGGCGTGCCCCAGTCCGGCGGCGGGCTGCTGAGGATGGCCCGCAGGTTGGTGATCTTGTCGGCGATCTTGAGCATCCTGGCGCGCGCAGATTTATGGGGTGCCTGCTCCACCTGCAGGCGTTTGCGCGCTTCCTTGGACAATCCCTTGTCGTCGGTGACCTCTTGCACCAGATCGGCCACGTCCTGGCCAAAGGCGGCCACCAGTTCAGCGTGGGACACGCCCTGATCCTCCATGCTGTCGTGCAGCAGGCCGGCCGCCACCAGCTTGCTGTCTTCGCCATCCGTGGCCTCCGCCAGGAGAAAGGCCACTTCGGTCAGGTGGTTGACGTAGGGCTCGGCGACCAGGCCCTTGCGGCGCTGGTCCACGTGCTTGCGCGCAGAAAAGTCCAAGGCCCGGCAGATGAGCAGGATGTCCGTTCTCAAGTCGTGTTTCTCCTCGGGTCCCAGGCCGATTTGCTGTAGTGGCGGTTGTCAGGATGAATCAGCAGTCCCTGGGCCCCGGGATGTTGCAGGCCATGTACAGCGGCTGGCGGACACCCGGACCCGGGCAGGTCAAAACATGGCTTTTTCGGCCGCCAGGGCACTCCAGCCCCGGATGAGCCGGTACAACACCCAGATGCCGGCAATCACGACCAGGAGGATGGCCAGGGGGATGCCGATGAAGGTAAAGGCCAGCATGAGGCCCACCACGGCCCACAGCAGGGCATACCAGAAGGTGCGGGCCTGCCAGCGGAAGTGGGACTCCAGCCAGGTGCCCCGTACCTCGCCCTGGTTCACGTAGTTCAACACGATGGCGATGATGGAGGGCCAGCCGGTCAGGAAGGCGGTGACGATGAAGGCCGCGCTCACCAGGCCGGTGACGGCGCTGAAGACGTGCAGGCCGTACATCACGTGGGTGAGTCTGATCATGCCTTCCTTGGGCATGAGCTGGGCCTCGGGGATCAGGTTGTTCGCCATGGCTTCTTCCTCAGTCAATGGCTTGCGTGGGGCAACTCCGGCCATGCCCGCTTAACGCGAAAGCCGCGTAGCGGCTTCCTGGCGTTTCCCTCTCCCGCAGGCGGGAGAGGGGGTGGGGGAGAGGGCAACAGGCATGGCCAAGTCAGGATGCGATCCGGCGGGACTGTTCGACCGCGCCCCAGAGCTCTTCCAGATTGTAATGTGTGCGCACGGCGGGGTGCATGACATGCACCACCAGGCTGCCGGCGTCCACCAGCACCCACTCCCCCACTTCGGCGCCTTCCGTGCCGATGATGTCGGCCCCGGCTTCCTTGAGCTTTTCATGCACGTTGTCGGCCAGGGATTTCACCTGGCGGGTGGAATCCCCGCTGGCGATGATCATGCGGTCGAACAGCACGGTGAGATGGCTGACGTCCAGGACGGTGATGTCCTTGCCCTTGATGTCTTCCAGGGCGGCGACGGCGATCTTGACCAGTTGGTCGGCGGTGAGGGAATCAGGCATACAAATGGTTCTCGTAAATGTAATCGATGACACTGTCCGGCAACAGATAGCGCAGACTCTTGCGACGCAGGACCCGCTCCCGGATCTGGCTGGCGGAGATGTCCAGCTGGGTGATGGCGTGCAGATGGATCAGGCCGGCGGATTTCTCCGACAGCTCGCCAGCCTGGTCGCTGCGCCGTGTGGCCAAAAGCCGGCGCAGGGACTCGGGCAGGGCGTCCTCCCACATGGCCGAGGTGAAGCCGGGGCGATGGGCCACGGCCAGATGGACCAGATCCAGCAGTTCCTGCCAGCGGTGCCAGGTTGTGAGACCGAGAAATGCATCCGCCCCCATGAACAGGATCAGGGCGGTATCCGCCGGCAGCTCCTGTCGCAGGGCCGCCAGGGTCTCGACGCTGTAACTGGGGCTGGGCTTGTGGACTTCCCGGCTGTCCAGGACGAAGCGGGGGTTGTCGGCCACGGCGCGGCGCACCATCTCCAGGCGGTGGTGATTGGCCGCCCGGGGCTGTCCCCGGTGCGGGGGCTGGCCTGCGGGCAGGATGCGCACCTCGCCCAGGTCCAGGACTTCGCCCATCTCCTCCGCCAGACGCAGGTGGCCGTAGTGGATGGGGTCGAAGGTGCCCCCCAGGAGGCCGATGGCTTCAGCCACGAACGTGACCGTCTCCCAGGACCACCCATTTCTGGCTGGTGAGGCCTTCCAGACCCACCGGGCCCCGGGCATGGATCTTGTCGGTGGAGATGCCGATCTCCGCCCCCAGGCCGTATTCGAAGCCGTCGGCGAAGCGGGTGGAGGCGTTCACCATGACGGAACTGGAATCCACCTCCCGCAGGAAGCGCATGGCATTGGGGTGGTGGTTGGTGATGATGGCGTCGGTGTGGTGGGAACCATAGCGGTTGATGTGGGCGATGGCCGCGTCCACGTCGGCCACCAGTTTCACGCTGACGATGGGGGCCAGGTATTCCGTGCTCCAGTCCGCCTCCGTCGCATCCGCCAGCCTGGCGCCGGCCACCCCCGACAGGATGGCCTTGGCGCCCACATCGCAGCGCATCTCCACGCCCTTGGCGGCAAAGATGGCGCCGATGCGGGGCAGGAAGCTGGCCGCGGCCTGCTCGTGCACCAACAGGGATTCGGTGGCATTGCAGGGGCTGTAGCGCTGGGTCTTGGCGTTCTCCGTCACGCGCAGGGCCTTGTCCATGTCGAACTCGGCGTCCACATAGGTGTGGCAGTTGCCATCCAGGTGCTTGATCACCGGCACCCGGGCCTCGTTGCTGATGCGTTCGATGAGTCCCTTGCCCCCCCGGGGGATGATGACGTCCACGTAGGCGGGCATGGCGACGAGCTCGCCTACGGCGGCCCGGTCGGTGGTCTCCACCAGTTGCACCGCGTCCGCCGGCAGGCCGGCGGCGGTCAGGGCCTGGCGCACCAGCTGCCACAGGGCCAGGTTGGAGTGGAGGGCCTCGGAGCCCCCCCGCAGGATGCAGGCGTTGCCGCTCTTGATGGCCAGGGAGGCGGCCTCGATGGTGACGTTGGGGCGGCTCTCGTAGATCATGCCGAACACCCCCAGGGGCACGCGCATCTGGCCCACGTTGATGCCGCTGGGACGGCGCTTCACCCCGGTGATCTCGCCCACGGGGTCCGGCATGGCCGCCAGCTGTTCACAGCCTTCCGCCATGGTGGCGATGATCTGCTGCGTGAGGCGCAGCCTGTCCACCATGGGGGCGGCCAGACCCGCCTCCTGGGCCTTGGCTATGTCCCGGGCGTTGGCCTCGGCCAGCTCGGTACCGGCCTGCAGCAGCAGACGGGCCAGGCCGGTGAGGGCGTCGTTCTTTGCCTGGGTGGAGGCCCGGGCCATGTCCGTGGCCGCCCTGCGCGCGTTCTGCCCCAGGGTCTGCATGTAGGCCTTGATGTCCATATCGCTCATGTCATGCTCCGTGCATCGGGCAGCGGCCATTACACCGCTGCGAAGGCCGGCGCCCGGCCCCGATGCATCAGGGCCAGACCCAGCTGTTTCAATTCGTCCCAGGCGTCTTCCCGCAACAGGCCTTTGGCGGCCCGATCCAGGCGGCCCAGGGCCTGCATGGCCCGATCCAGGTGTTGGCCATCGGTGCGTTTCAGGGCCCGTTCCACCAAGCCCTGGCGGCTTTCCCAAACCCGCAGGGCGGCCATCAGCGCCGGTAGACGCCCTCCGCGCTGCAGGCCCGTGGTCAGGCGATAGAGGGTGCGCACCTCATTGCCGAACACCGCCAGCACCAGGGCCAGGCCTTCACCTGCTGCCTGCAGGCCGTCCAGGATGCGACAGAAACGCACCGCATCCCCTTTGAGAAAGGCCTCGGACAGATCCCCCACATCATAGCGCGCCACGTCAGCCACCGAAGCCCGGACGGTCTCCAAGTCCACGGGGCCCGGCGGCAGCAGCAAGGCCAGTTTCTCGATTTCCTGATGCGCCGCCAAGAGGTTGCCCTCCACCCGGGCGGTGAGCCAGGCCAGGGTCTCCCGATCTGCCTTCAGGCCATGCCGGCCCAGGCGCTCGCCGATCCAGTCCGGCAGCCTCTCCAGGCTGGGGGGCCAGCTTTGCACCAGCACCCCGGCCCCTTCCACGGCTTTGACCCATTTCACCGCCAGGGCGGCCTTGTCCAGGCGGGGCGCGGTGATCAGCAATACCGTATCGGGCGGCGGCTGGGCGGCCCAGGCCTCCAGCACCTTGCCACCCTCCACCCCGGGCCTGCCCGTGGGCAGGCGCAATTCCACCAGACGGCGGCTGGCGAACAGGGACAGGGAGTCGAAACCCGCGGCCCAGGCCTGCCAATCGAAGCCCGTCTCCGACTGGGCCGTCAGACGTTCGTCATAGCCCTGGGCTTGGGCGGCGCTGCGAATCAGGCCCACCGCCTCATCCACCAGCAAGGGCTCGTCACCACTGACCAGCCAGATCGGCGCAAGTCCTTTTTTCAGGACGGCAGCCATCTGATCGCCACGTACGCGCATCAGCGTTTCACATAGGACAGACGACGCAGGGCCTGACGCAGGGCATCCTGTTCCATGGCCCGTCGCAGGGTGGTTTCCTCCAACTCCTTGGCCAGGATCAGGGTGTCATCATAGGAATACTCCCGCGTCTGCTCCAGATCGATGGGGGCGATGAGTTCAATGCCCTGGCCATCCGTCACCTTGAGCAGGGCCTTGTAGAGCAGGCGGTATTCCCGCACCTTGCCGCCGCCGGAGAGGGAGAGGATCTTCTTGTCATGGGCCTCGGCCAACACCTGGATGTTTACCGGCGCATCCTCGGCCCGCTCCGCCAGCTTGCCCTGCTCAGCCAGGGCCCGACGCAGCTCCCTGGCCAGGGGGGAGTCCTCGGCCGCCTGCACAGAGGCGCTGGCAAAGGGCAGCTGGGCCTCGCCACGCAGCTGGAAACCACAGCCGGACAACAGGAGTACACACAGTACCAGCCAGCCCCATACGCTTCGTTTCATGTCGTGCCTCACACCACCACGTTGACCAGGCGCCCCGGCACCACCACCACCTTCCTGGCTGGCCTGCCGTCCAGGTGTTTCTGCAACTCCGGGCTGGCCAGGGCGGCCTGTTCCACGGCCGCCTTGTCCGCGTCCGCCGCCACCCTGAACTTGCCCCGCAGTTTGCCGTTCACCTGCAGCATCATCTCGATCTCATCCCGCACCAGGGCGGCTTCGTCCACCCGGGGCCAGGTGGAGCCCACCAGGCAGGCACCGGGCTTCAGGGCCTTGAGCAGCACGCGGCAGATGTGGGGCACCATGGGGGCGAGCATGAGCACCACCGCCTCCAGCACCTCCTGTTTCACCGCCCGGGCCATGGCATCGTCGGTCTGCACCCTGGTCATGGCGTTCATCAGTTCCATGACGGCGGCGATGGCGGTATTGAATTGCTTGCGCCGTTCGATGTCGTCCCCCACCTTGGCGATGGTCTGGTGCAACTGGCGGCGCAGGGCCTGCAGCTCCCCGGATAGCTCGCCACCACCGTAGGCCGCCACCACTCCGGCCTGTACATGTTCGTACACCGCCTTCCACAGACGCTTCAGGAAGCGGTGGGCCCCTTCCACACCGGCATCAGACCATTCCAGGGAGAGTTCCGGCGGTGCCGCGAACATCATGAACAGGCGGGCCGTGTCGGCACCGTAGCGGTCGATGAGGGCCTGTGGGTCGACGCCGTTGTTCTTCGACTTGGACATCTTCTCCACGCCACCAATGGCTACGGGCTGGCCATCGGCCAACAGCCGGGCCGCCACGATCTGGCCCTTGCCGTCCCGTTCCACCTCCACCTCGGCGGGGTTGATCCACTGCCGCCGGCCATCCTCGCCGGTGCGGTAGTAGGTCTCCGCCACCACCATGCCCTGGGTGAGCAGGTTGGCAAAGGGCTCGTCGGAATCCAGCAGGCCCTCGTCCCGCATGAGCTTGTGGAAGAAGCGGGCATAGAGCAGGTGCAGGATGGCGTGTTCGATGCCACCGATGTACTGGTCCACGGGCAGCCAGTAGTTGGCGCGCCCGTCCAGCATGCCCGTATCCAGGTCCGGGCAGGCATAACGGGCGTAATACCAGGAGGACTCCACGAAGGTGTCCATGGTGTCGGTTTCCCGCTCGGCCTCCCCCCCGCATTTGGGGCAGGTGCAGCGGGACCATGCCGGCATCCTTTGCAAGGGGGAGCCACCCTCCAGCTTCACGTCCTCGGGCAGCACCACGGGCAGATCCTGCTCCGGTACCGGTACATCGCCACAGCCGGGGCAGTGGATGATGGGAATGGGGCAGCCCCAGTAGCGTTGCCGGGATATCCCCCAGTCCCGCAGCCGGTAAGTGGTGCGCCTCTCCCCCAGACCCAGGTTCTTCAACACCAGGGCGATCTTGTCCTGGGCATCCGCCGAGCTGCGCCCGGAAAAATCACCGGAGTCGACTAGAATGCCGGGTTCCACGAAGGGCAGGGTCACCGGTTCTTCCCCAGCCTCCCCGGGGCGGATCACGGCCCGGATCGGGATGCCGTATTTCTCCGCGAAGGCGAAGTCCCGCTCGTCGTGGGCCGGCACCGCCATGAGGGCGCCCTCGCCATAGCCCATGAGCACATAGTTGGCCACATAGACCGGCAGAGGTTCGTTGGTGAAGGGGTGGTAGACCTTGAGGCCGGTATCCATGCCCTTCTTTTCCATGGTGGCCAGATCCGCCTCGGCGGTACTGCCCTGCTTGCATTCCGCAATGAAGGCGGCCAGCTGCGCATTGTCAGCGGCGGCCAGCAAGGCCAAAGGATGCTCCGCGGCCACGGCCACGAAGGTGACGCCAAACAGGGTATCCGCCCGGGTGGTGAACACCTTCAGCACCGCTTCCCCCGTCTGGTGTGCGGGCCCCAGGGGAAAATGGATCTCCACGCCGTAGCTCTTGCCGATCCAGTTGCGCTGCATGGTCTTCACCCGCTCGGGCCAGCCCGGCAGCCTGTCCAGCTCCTGCAGGAGTTCTTCCGCATAGTCGGTGATGCGGAAGAAGTACATGGGGATGTCCCGCTTCTCCACCAGGGCGCCGGAGCGCCAGCCACGGCCGTCGATGACCTGTTCGTTGGCCAGCACGGTGTTGTCCACCGGGTCCCAGTTCACCGTGGACATCTTCTTGTAGATGATCCCCTTCTCGAACAGGCGGGTGAATAGCCACTGCTCCCAGCGGTAGTAGTCGGGGCTGCAGGTGGCCAGCTCCCGGGACCAGTCGATGGCCAGGCCCAGGCGCTTGAGCTGGTCCCGCATGTAGTCGATGTTGGCGTAGGTCCAGCTGGCCGGCGCCACGTTGTTGGCCAGGGCGGCGTTCTCCGCCGGCAGGCCGAAGGCGTCCCAGCCCATGGGTTGCAGCACGTTGTAGCCCCGCATGCGGTAATAACGGGCGAGGACGTCACCGATGGTGTAGTTGCGCACATGCCCCATGTGCAGCTTGCCCGAGGGATAGGGAAACATGGACAGGCAGTAAAACTTGGGTTTGCTGCCGTCTTCACTGACCTTGTAGGCCTGTTTTTCCTGCCAGTGCTGCTGGGCTTCCGGCTCGATGATTTCCGGGCGATATTGGGCATCCATGGGGTTGTTGTCCGGGCTGTTGTCCGCTGTGACCAGGGCCTGGTTTTGGCCCCTTGAAGGAGGATCGGATTATAGCCGGGCTTCGGATGACAGGCCTTGGATTCGGCGTTTATACTAGCCCGGATCAACTGCATTCCTACCTCCTTTAAGGGAAGCTCCCATGTCCAAGAAACACCCCGTCGTCGTGGTGACCGGTTCGTCCGGCGCCGGCACCACCACCGTCAAGCGTGCCTTCGAGCACATCTTCAAGCGCGAGAACCTGACTGCCGCCGTCATCGAGGGCGACAGCATGCATTGCCTGGGACGTGCGGACTTCAAGGAGGCCATGCAAAAGGCCGAGACCGAGGGCAACAAGCACTTCTCCCACTTCGGCCCGGAGGCCAATGACTTCGCCGGCCTGGCCAGCATCTTCGAGACCTACGGCAAGACCGGGGGCGGCAAGAAGCGTTATTACATCCACAGTGACGAAGAGGCCGCTGCCCTCAACGCCCGCCTGGGTACCAACCTGATGCCCGGCGAGTTCACCCCCTGGGAAGACATCCCCACAGGCACCGATCTCTTGTTCTACGAAGGCCTGCACGGCATGGTGGTGACCGACAAGGTCAACATGGCCCAGTACGTGGACCTGGCCATCGGCGTGGTGCCGGTGGTGAACCTGGAGTGGATCCAGAAGATCCACCGGGACGGCGCCGAGCGGGGCTACTCCGCCGAGGTGATCGTGGACACCATCCTGCGCCGCATGCCCGACTACGTGAACTACATCACGCCCCAGTTCTCCCTGACGGACATCAACTTCCAGCGGGTGCCCACGGTGGACACCTCCAACCCCTTCATCGCCCGGGACATACCCACTCCGGACGAGAGTTTCATCATCATCCGCTTCCGTGATCCCAAGGGGGTGGACTTCCCCTATCTGCTGAACATGATCCCCAACTCCTTCATGTCCCGGCGCAACAACATCGTGGTCCCCGGCGGCAAGATGGGTTTTGCCATGGAGCTGATCCTGGAGCCGCGGATCCAGGAACTGGTGGCCAACTCCAGACAATAGAACGCTACACAAAGCAACCTGGCAGCATTGAAAAACCGGGCACTGCCCGGTTTTTTGTTTGTACGCCCTGAGGAAACGCCGAACGAATCCATTGCCATCATTGCGCACGCAGCGCGGCAAGCCAGAATCCATACGAAATCAATAACTTCTGGATCGCCACGTGGCTTCGCTGCGCGCGATGACGGATTTAAGCCAACGCCCGCGCCACTGGGGGCCAACGCTTTGACCCAGGCAGCTTTGCCGCTTAAGCTCCCATCATCCGAGGCAAGCAGCGGTTCGCTACCGTTACTCATGCAGCGCCCCCGCCCCATCTTTCTTGCGCTGTCCCTGATCTGCCTGTTGCTGGTCACAGGCCTGGGAGTGACACCGTCTTTTGCCGTCAGTGGGGGAAAAAAGGCCATCCCCTTCCGCTTCGTGGATCTGCAGGGACGCACCCTGCGGCTCGAGGACTTTCGCGGCAAATGGGTGTTGGTGAACTTCTGGGCCCACTGGTGTCCCATGTGCCGCCTGGGCATTCCCACCCTGAACAACCTCAACAAGCGGGACGATCTGGTGGTCATCGGCATCAGCCTGGACTACGGCGATGACGTGGACAGCGTGCGCCAGGCCGTGGCCTCCCACGGCCTGGAATATGCGGCCCAGGTGGCCGGGGGAAACCGACGGGACACCAAAAGCCCTTATCGCCAGGTGGGGCCGGTGGATTTTTTCCCCACCTCCTACCTGTATGACCCCACCGGGGAGATCGTCATGTTCATCCCCGGCCAGTTACGCAAAAGCCAGGTCCTCAGCTTCATGAACAAATGGTGGGCCGAGCGGGGCGGTCCCAGTGTACGCCTGGTATACGCCATGGACCTGGGCAGGTTCGAGAACATGCTGACCCGGCGCTACGGCGGTACCGGTGCCGAGGTCTTCCGGCAGTGGCAGCGCCTGCGGGAAAACCTGGCCAAGCAGAACGAGACCAACAAGCTGGCCGGCGTCAACGACTACGTCAATCAGCGGGTCAGGTTCACGGATACCCGCCAGGCCTGGGGTCAGGCTGACTACTGGGCCACTCCCGGGGAAACCCTGGGGGCCGGCCGGGGGGACTGCAAGGACATCGCCGTGGCGAAATATTTCAGCCTCCTCAGTCTGGATATCCCCAACGAGCGGCTGCGTCTGGTCTACGTGCGCCGGGATGATGAGAAGCCAGGTGGCAAGGACCCGGTGCACATGGTCCTGGCCTACTATCCCAAGGCCGGTGGCGATCCCCTGGTGCTGGATGACCGGGAGCCGGAAATCAAACCTGCCTCCCAGCGCAAGGATCTGCGGCCGGTGTTCAGTTTCAACAGCCAGTCCGTGCCCAGCCAGCCCGAGGCGTCCACATACAACCTGTCGGCGTGGCAGAAAACTGTGCAGCGCGCCCGCGCGGAAGGATTCGAATAGGAGGTCCCCATGTCCCTCTACCGTCAAGTCTGGTTGTCCATCATTTCCAGTATGCTGCTGGCCCTCGTCGCCAGCCTGTTCGTGACCCTGTACAACGGCCGGGCCTATCTGGAAACCCAACTCAGCCTGAAGAACCGGGACAACGCCGCCACCCTGGCCCTGGCCCTGAGCCAGGAAGGGATGACCGCGGACGACCTGGCGGTGGCCATCACCGCCCAGTTCAACAGCGGACAGTACGAGTACCTCCTCATCACCGACCCCCAGGGCCGCAGCCTGGTGGAGCGCATCGCGCCACCAGCCGAGCCGGAGGCCCCACGCTGGTTCATGAGCCTGTTGCCTATCCGGCCCAATCCCGGCACGGCCCAGATCAGCAGTGGCTGGCAACAGGTGGGCACCCTGTCCCTCATGAGCCATACGCATTTCGCCTACCGGGATCTGTGGGCCGGCGTCATCACCCTGTGTGTGGTCATGTTGCTGGCCGGGCTCCTGGGCGGTGGCCTGGGCAGCCTGGCCCTGGGCCGTCTGCGCAAACCCATCCGCAGCGTCATCGATCAGGCCCACGCCATACGGGAGCGACGTTTCACCACCATCCCGGAACCGGCCCTGCCGGAATTGCGTGAATTGGCGGCGGCCATGAATGACATGGTGTCCCGTCTGCGACAGGAATTGCAGGAGGATGCCCAGCACTACGAAGGTCTGCGCCGGGCCGCCAACTACGACACCCTCACCGGCCTGGCCAACCGCAGCTTCTTCATGGCCAACCTGAGCCGCACCCTGGCGGATGAGGATAGCGTCGGTGGCAGTCTGGCCATCATCCGGGTGGCGCGCCTGGAGCATATCAACCGCCATTTCGGACGCGAGGTGGCGGACAGCCTGCTGGTGCGGGTGAGCCAGACCCTGGGTGCCATGGGCGCGGAGTGCCCGGATATCTTTGCCGCCCGCCTGAAGGGTGCGGACTTTGCCCTGCTGCTGGCCTCGGAATGCGACCCCCGCTCGGTGCTGGACATCCTGCAGGACAAGCTGGCCGAAATCATGGAGCCCTATGCCGAGCGCATGGGCTCCAGCTACATCGGCTTTGCCACCTTCCAGCCAGGTGAGCCGGTGCCCGACCTGCTGGCACGCATCGACCAGGCCGTGGCCGTGGCGGAGAGTGCAGGCCATGACGCGGTATGCGAGGCCTCGCCTTCCGACCAGAGCAACACCCCCGTCACTACCGAGGACTGGCGTCTTGCCCTGCGCCATGTCCTGGCCCACACGGATCATCTCACCCTGGCGCGTTATCCCCTGCTCCTGAACGAAGTGACCCAGTGTGAATGCCACCTGCGCATCCGTTTGGCCGGCAGTCCCGAATGGTTGCCGGCCCATCGCTTCATGCCCCAGGCGGAGCGCCTGGGCATGGCCTCGGATCTGGACCTGGCTGCCGTCACCCTGGCCCTGGATGCCCTGGAAATGGACCCCAATTCCACACCCCGCTGGGTAACCCTCTCGCCCCGTTCCGTGGCCGACGCCGACTTCCGTGACCGCCTCATGGAATTGCTCATGTTGCGTCGCAAGAACCTGGGCCGGTTGCGCCTGGAGGTACGGGAGATCGGTGCCCTGCAGTACCTGGACAGCCTGCGGGAACTGGTGCGCATCAGGCAGCCTCTGGACTGCCATCTGGGCCTGTCCCATTACGGTCACCAGTTCAGCCGCATCGGGGATTTCTACGATCTGGGCCTGGATTTCATCAAGGTGGATACCAGCTTCATCCGGGACATCCATGTGCATCCGGGCAACCAGGCCTTCCTGGCGGGCCTGGTGGAAACGGCGCACAAGCTCGGCCTGCAGGTCCTGGCCGAAGGCGTGGAGTCCCGGGCAGAAATGGAAAAGCTGCGGGAACTGGGCATGGATGGCTTCACCGGCCAGGCGCTGGACGATGTCCTGCTGGAGCGGGTGATGGCGAAGTCCGCGCCGTCCGCCAGCGAAAGCAAGGACTGAGCATGCCCACACGTCCAGGCAGTTCCACACTATGCGGAAGGATGCAGGGATAGGGCCCAGACATGGATATCTTCAACCGCTTCACCCTGGAATGCGCCCGTTACCTGCCCAAACTGCCCGCAGAGCACCCCTGTGCCCGCATGCATGGGCACAGCTTCCATGTGGAAGTCCACGTAGGGGGAGCCCTGGATACGGAGCTGGGCTGGGTACTGGATTTTGCCGATCTGCAGCGGGCCTGGCAGCCCATCCATGCGGCCTTGGACCATCGTTGCCTGAACGAGGTGGCTGGTCTGGAGAACCCCACCAGCGAACACCTGGCCATGTGGATCTGGCAGCGCCTGCAACCCACCCTGCCCGGTCTGCGGCGCATCGTGGTGCAGGAAACTGCGGTGTCCGGCTGCATCTATACAGGCCCAGAAAGCGGGCAGGACTGAGCGCCCCGTAGCGGACTGCGCCTGGCCCAGGAGGGTTCAGGGCCGGTTCAGGGCCGGACCGGCGTCCCCTGTTGCAGGACCCGGGTACGCTCGGGTCGCGGCGGCCACACCCCCTTGTCCAGTACCCGCCCGTCGGCAAACAGCAGCCAGCTCTGGCGACCATAGTGGGGCAGGCCTCGACCCAGGGCCTGCAGACTGGCTGTGTCCCGGGCGGCGATGACAGCATAGGGCCGACCTTGCGCAGCCCGCCCCGCCCATACACGGGCACTGCCTGCATCGGCCAGGGCCCCGGGGACGCCTGGCAGAGACAGCCGCGCCAGCAGGGCTTGGGCCTGCTGCCGGGGCACAATGATGAGCAGGGCCCCCGGAGGCAGGGGGCTGTCCGTGCGGATCTCTGTGGGGACGACGTCCAGCACGCCTGCCGCCAGGCTGCGGGCCGCGCCCTGGAAGTCGGCGTCGGCCTCCCCCAGCACCAGGCTGACCCTGGGAGCGGCAAACACCTCGCGCAGGATGGCGGGGAACAAGGCCGGGTCCAGGCGACGCCAGAGACGGTAGTCCGGGTCCGGCTCCACGGCCTGCACCAGGCCCTGGACATTGAAACGGGCCGTGCCTGCAGGGCCCTGCAGATCCATGACCCGGGTCTCGATGCCATCCGGGTAGACCATGAGGCCCAGGGGCAGACGCACATGGAAGTCCTCCTCCTGCTGGGCCTGCACCGTGAGGGTGTTGCCCTGTTGCACCACCTGGCCCAGGCGCAGCCGGGGCGCCCCTGGCCGGGACACCCACTGCGCGAAAAACGCCCCCAGATCCTGGCTCGACGCCTCGGAGAAAACGGCCTCCAGGTCCATCCAGGAGGCGGTCTGGAAACGCTTTCTCTGCCACAACAGGCGCAAGCCCTTCGCGAAGGCCTCGGCCCCGATCCGGTCCCGCAGCATGAAAAACACCATGGCCGCCTTGTTGTAGCCCACGATGGAGGAGATGCCATGCTGACGGCTGACGAAGTCCTGCAGGGGCATGTCCGCATCCACGGGTACCGCCGCCAGGTCCCGCAGCCAGGCCAGACGCTGGTCCCGGGCTGCGGCCGGGGATTCGTCTTCCTTGTAGGCGTAATCCGCCATGAAAGTGGTCAGGCCTTCGGACCAGTTCCCCTTTTCCCAGTCCGGATACACACCATTGCCCCACCAGTTGTGCAACACCTCGTGGCCCAGGGAGGTGGCCCGGATGAAGGGCAGACGCAGCACCTGTCTGCCCAGATAGGTGAGGGAAGGCATGCCGAAACCCGTGGGCAGGGGGCTGGACACTACGCTGAAGCTGCTGAAGGGGTAATCCCCGATTTGCCGGCTGTAGCGCTCCAGGTAACGGGCGCTGTCCGCCAGGTAGGTCTGCGCCAGATCTCCCAGCTCGGCATGGAACCAGGTGCGTATGCGTACGGATTTGCCACCGGGCAGGACCAGATTGCGTGCGGCGGTCACATAGGGCCCGGCCATGAGATCGATGCCTTGGGCGGCATGGGGAAAGTCGTAACGTGCCACGTAGCGCTTGGGACCCGATGTCTCATCCAGGGGATTGCCGGGCACCAACCCCTTTTGTCCCGGAGGCAGGCTGAGACGCACGCGATAGCTGAAGACCGTGCCCGGGTCGGGATACCAGCCGCTGCCAGCGGGCAGATATGAGCCCTGGGGGTCTGCCATGGGGGGCTGCCAACCCAGCACCTGGCGGTGATCCAATGCCTCCAGGGAAGCCAGTTGGCCGCTGTAATGCAGTTCCAGCCGGCTCTTGCCTGGTCTTGACGGCCATGTATACAGCGCCAGGCCCCCTTCCCATCTGGACGGGGACAGCTGCAAGGGCCTGCCATCCAGCAGGGCCTTGTGCACCACCAGGCCGGGGGCAAGACTGAAACCGTTTTGTGCTGGGTCCAGGTCCAGGATTGCCCGGGACACCAGGCGCCGGCTGCCGGGGTCCAGGTTCACGTCCAGATCCAGATGGGCCGCCTGCAAGGACGGGCTGCCCAGGCAGAGTAGGCAGAACAGCCAGGCACGCATCAGCCTAAAAACCGCAGTTGGACGCGCCCGATGCTGCGTAGCGGGTCCACCCAACAGGTGACGGCGAGTGAAGCCATAAAATTCAGCATGCATGCGATGTCCGTAAGAAAATTGCGCGATCCACTGCGGTTTTTAGGCTCATGGCTCCAGGGGGAAGCGGGCCACCAGTTCCTGCTCCCGGCCGTCACGCTGTACCCGCAGGGGCAGCCAGGTGCCCGGGGCCTGGCGTTGCACCACAGCACGCACGTCCTGCATGCTCTTGACGGGCCGACCCGCCATCTGCAGCAACAGATCCCCCGCCTGCAGACCCGCCTGCTCCGCCACGCTGCCGGGTTGTACCCCGGAGACCTTCACCCGAGCGCCCTCCATGCCCATGGCGATACCCAACCGGGGTGGGTCGTCCGCCGGCGGACGCTCGAGAAAGAGGGCATCCGCCAGGCCGGCCTGCATGCCCATACAGCCATGCTGCGTATCCCAGGTCATGAGCCCGGCCACCCGTTCCACCCCCAGGGCCTTGAGCTGATGCGCCACCCCATGCCCGCGCCGCACATGTCCGGCCCCCAGGATGCCCACCACCAGGGCATCGGGCTGGGCACGCAGATAATCCGTCATGCCCTGGGCCATGGCCCGGTCCCAAACGGTCTGGGCCTCCACGAAACGGGCGAAGGCCTCGGGTTCCTGACTGCGTTCCGGGTGATAGGCATAGATCTGACGCAACTCCTCGAGATAGGCGGCTGCCGGGGGCGCCGGGACCTCCACCCCTTCCCGTCGTGCCTCCGGCACCTGCTGCCAGCCCTCCCGTCCCACGCTGTCCACCAGGCTGCGTTCCACATTGACCGCCAGCAGGGGCAGGCGATGCATGCGCGCAAAGTGGAACAGGGGCAGATACAGGGCGGGATCAAAACCCCAGACCTGACGCCATTCCACCTGGGTCAGGAATTCAGCCTCACCCAGCTCTCCCGCCACCCAGCGGTCCAGCACCCCTTGCAGGCGTCGGGGCAGCATTTCCAGGGCAATGGCCAGCTTGGGTTGATGGGCCTGGAGGCGGGCCAGGGTATGCAGCTGCCAGCGATGATCCTCGGCGCTGTCGTGCCTCTCCCCCAGCAACACCACCTGCCGCCGGGCCAGGTCCGCCAGCAAGCGGGTGGGGTCGGCGGTACTGGCCTGTCCCTCCTGGGGGATGATCCAGTCCCCTCGCTGACCGCAGCTTGTGACAGGTGCTGCAGAAGGCGAAGCCAGAGTGTTGCCCGGTCCTGCTGTAAGAAGCAGGGCGAGAACACAAGCCATACGCATCGATAGAGACATGTCGTCTTCCTGAAAAAAACGGATCGGTAGAGCAACTGGCCATAGTTTAGCCATCCCCATGCCCATGGGCTTGTGCATGCTGCCCGACCACCACAGCCCGGGCGGCACATGGGTGAAACTACCCGGGTTTGCTGCCTCCCGGGTCGATATGCCTTTACCATGGCTGAGTAATCCATTGCAGCTTCAGAGCAACAGGCACCCCCGAGTATGGCAGCGCGACAAAAACCCCTGGCCATCTTCAAGATGGGCTCCACCTGGCCAGCCATGATCCAGGACCGGGGTGACATCGATACCTGGCTGTTGCGCAGCCTGGGGGAGGCCCGAGACCACAGCATCGTGGTGGCCGTGGCCCAGGGTGAGGCCCTGCCCCCAGTCAGACATCTGGCGGGTGCCATCATCTCCGGCTCCCATGCCATGGTGACGGACAGGGCGGAATGGAGTGAAGCCCTGGCGGGCTGGTTGAGACAAGCCGTGCCTGCCGGTCTGCCCATTCTGGGCATCTGCTATGGGCATCAGCTCCTGGCCCATGCCCTGGGGGGTGAGGTAGCCAACCTGGAACCGGAGCCGGAAGTGGGCACGGTTTGTGTCGCCCTCACGGACGCGGGTCGGGACGATCCCCTGTTCCATGCCCTGCCCGCCCGTTTCCCAGCCCATGCCAGTCACGTGCAATCGGCCCGGCGTCTGCCTGCCGGTGCGGTGCATCTGGCCCACAGCCGGCAGGAACCCCACCATGCCTTCCGGGTCGGCAAACGGGCCTGGGGCGTGCAGTTTCACCCGGAATTCGATACCGCGGCCATGCGCGCCTATGTGCAACGCTGGGCCGACAAGCCCAACGCCCCGAAAAAGAACTGGCATGCGCTGCGGGAAGGCGTGGAAGACACCCCGGCGGCCGCCCTCATCACACGGCGCTTCGCCCGCCTGGCCCTGGGTCGGGGGCGTTGAGGCCGCTCATCGGTCACAAACCGACAGCAAGACAGGGGGGGTGTCAGGCCGCCAGATCTTTCGGCGGGCTGGCCATGGGACAGTAGTTGTCCAACCAGATCCAATGTATGCCACTGGACTCGCTCAGGGCCGCCAGGTCCTGGCCATAGCCCAGCAAACGGCTCATGGGGGCCTGGGCCCGTAGCACCACGGCTTCGAACTGTGCGTCCTGCTCCAAGAGCAGGGCCTCCCGCTGCAGCAGGTCCCGCAGCACGGCATCGGCATATTTGCGTCTTACACGCACGCGCAGGACCATGACCGGCTCACACCAATAGCCATCCAGAAACAGCAGGCGTGGCCGGGGGGATGACAGATGCAGATGTCCACCATAGACATCCTGCAAGATGGCCACGGGTCCGGCCAGGGTTTCCTCGTCACAGGCCTGGATCAGCAGGCCCGTGGGCAATGCATGCAGACCATGCACCTCGGAGGGTGGCAACAGCTCCATGGCCCGCTGAGCGAAGTCCTGCTGAATATCGTGACTGGGGTGCCTGGCAAGTAATTCGACCGGAAACTCAGCGCGCATCCTGTTTATGTATTTGCCGAACCTGCGTCCGTTTGCGGCGCCGGGGCCTGGGTATGGGACACACGCAGGCGTCGCGGGCGTCCATCCGGAAAGGGCCAGTCTATGGTCTGGCCCACCCGCAGGCCCAACAGGGCCGAGCCCACGGGGGAGAGCACCGAGACCCGGCCCTTGGGCAGATCCACTTCATTGGGATAGACCAGCTCCACTTCCCGGTGCTCACCCGAGGTTTCATCCACATAGGTAACCCGGGAGTGCATGCGCACGATGTCCGCGGGCATGCGGTCCTCCGGGAGGACAGTGGCGCGGCTCAGTTCCTCTGCCAGCTCCAGGCCTTCCGCCAGGGGCATCAGCTGGGCAAAGTCCTGGGCGGAAATCAACAACTCTTCAAAATTCATAGCCAAATTCCATCCATGCCAAACCGCCACCCAAAGGGGCGGCGGTGATTTTCCCTATTGATCATAGGGAGCCTGTTGCGGAGAGAGTAGGCCCAAGATATACACAATACTGTTTCCATACAAGCGACACGTGCCCATACAGGATTTGAAATTGATGGCCCTATTTGTCCATGTGGCCAAGGCCGGCAGCCTGTCCGAAGCGGCGCCTCGTCTGGGCATGTCGCGCTCCGCCGTGCGCAAGGCGGTGGCCAAACTGGAAAAGGCCTGGGGGCACGTCTGCTCAAGCGCAGCACCCGCCATCTCCCGGCCAAGACCCGGGCCTGCATCGACTTCCTCACCGTCCGCCTGGGTCCGAACCCCTGTTGGGAGCGGGACACCTGATACTGGGTGGATGACCGAGGACCGGCACAAGCTGCCCCGTGCCCTCTGCCGGTTTCCTGTACCCTGAAAAAAACAGACAAACCGGAGACAAGAGATCGTTACCCCGCAACCCAGCCGTTTCCCGCGCCGCTTTGCACATCTGTTGTGCTGCCTGTCCCTCCTGTTGCCGGTAGCGGGCCATGCCGATGCACCTGTCACCGATTTTCAGACCTGGCTGGCCCAGCTGCGCCAGGAGGCCGGTGCCCGGGGGGTGAGCCAGGACATCCTGGAGGCGGCCCTGGGCCAGGTCGAACCCATTCCCCGGATCCTGGAACTGGACCAGCGCCAGCCCGAATTCACCGACACCTTTCTCAATTACCTGGATCGCCGCGTCACCCGGGAGCGCATCGCGGAAGGCCGCAGGCTGATGCGCGTGCACGGCACGCTGCTGCAGCGCATCGCGCGCCAGTACGGCATCCCCGCCAATGTGCTGGTGGCCTTCTGGGGACTGGAGACCCATTACGGCAAATTCCTGGGTAACTTCCCGGTGCCTGCCGCCCTGGCCACCCTGGCCTATGACAATCGTCGCGCCAGCTTCTTCCGCAGCCAGCTGCTGGATGCCCTGGACATCCTGCAGGCCGGTCATGTCACGCCCGAAGCCATGCGAGGGTCCTGGGCGGGGGCCATGGGACAGGTGCAATTCATGCCCGGCACCTTTCGGCGTTATGCCGTGGATGGGGATGGCGACGGGCGCAAGGACATCTGGCAGTCCTTGCCGGACGCCTTTGCCTCCGCCGCCAACTACCTGAATGAGCTGGGCTGGCGCAGCGGCGAGATCTGGGGCAGGGAGGTACGCCTGTCCAAGGGCTTCGACCTGGCCCTGGCCGGCCCGGAGGTCAAGCAAAGCGTGGCGGCCTGGCGCAGGCTGGGCGTGACCCGCGCGGACGGCAAGCCCCTGCCGGCCCTGGAGCACATCAGCGGCAGCCTCCTGCTGCCCCAGGGCCATGCTGGCCCGGCCTTCCTGGTGTATCGCAATTTCGACGCCATGCTCACCTGGAACCGCTCCATCAACTACGCCCTGACGGTGGGTTTGCTGGCAGACCAGCTGGTGGGCCTGCCAGGCATACAAAATGGGCGCAGCGCCGACAACCGCCCCATCCCCCGGGCCGAAGCCCAGACCCTGCAGGCGGAGTTGAAGCAACTGGGCCTCTACCAGGGTGAGACCGACGGGGTGCTGGGCAGCCAGACCAAGGCCGCCATCCGCAGCTACCAGCGCCAGAACGGCCTGCCGGCGGACGGCTATCCTTCCCTGAGCCTGCTGGAACACATGCAGCAGACCCTGGCTGCCGCACCCATGGATGCCTCGGCGCAGGAGACCGCGCGCGCAGGCAATTAGGCCGGGGCCGTCAACGCACGGCCTGCGCGAAACGATGGCCCCGGTAGCTGAACACCACCCCATCCGGGGTGATTTCCTCCAGCTGCAGGCCCCCAGCCAGTGCATCCCCCTGGCGCAGGAGCTCGTTGTTCACCATGACACGGCGCTCCACTGGTCGGGGACTGTAGGCATGGAAGGCAATCACCAGATTGGGGATGCCCTGACGCACGGAGGCCGGCAGCTCCTGCAGGGGCAAAACTCTTTTTCCGGCAGGGCGCGCATCCCGAGCGGCTGCATCGGGCGCCGGGATCGGGGCCATGTCCCCTGCCTCCCCGCCGGAGGGGGCAAAGGTCACGGACCCCGCAGGCATGGGGGGAATCTGTTGGCTTCCAGGGCGGACATCGGGGCTTGCCGTGGCCGTTGTCCCGGAGCGGGCATGCATCGGCGCCGAAGGGGGCGATCCGGCCGGCACGGCCAACCCGGACGCTCCGGCGGCGGGCACAGCCAAGGTCTGGGGACGCTGCTCCGATCCAGCCGACGGCGGCTTCGGCCCGCTTGCAGAGGGGGCGGGGGCCGGAGTGGCAGATTGCCCACGCCAGGGTTGCAGCCAGCCTATGGCCATACCGAAGAGCAGCACCAGGGCAGCCAGCCCCAGATTACGGGGCCAGACGCTGCGGGACGTTGCAGCGGCGGCCCCCTGGCTGCCGGGCAGGGTGGGGACACTGCCGTGCTTACGCTGCTGGTCGGCCTTTCTCAGGGCATCCAGGATGTAGGACATGCTCAGTCTCCAGCATCGGTATCCAGGCTGGGGGCACCGTCATCCACCGCATTCGCCAGCCGGATCAGGGTTTGGGGTCCCACGGACCCATCCGGATTCAGGCCCTGTTCCAGCTGGAAGAGTTTCACCCGGGCCACCAGGGCATCGTCGAAGAGCTCGGCAGGACCGGCTGCATCCCTCTTCCCACCCTTCTCGCCCTGGATACGGGCCAGCTGGGCGCGCAGCCAGACCACCCCTGGCCCCCGGTCGCCGGGACGCAGGGTGCCCTGCACGGCCTGGGGCCAGCGCCAGAACAGGCTGTAATCACCAGACCATTGCGCCGCCAGAACACCCAGGGCGAGGGAGCGCTTTTCGCCCGCCAGGGAAAATGTGGCGCTGCGGGGCCCGAGACGAATCAGGGCAGCAAAGAACGTGCCTCCATCCGGGGCATTGAGCCGCAGCACCGCAGGTCGGTTGAGCTGGCGCAATTCATCCAGGCCCCCCCGGGCGGACCGGCAACGCAGGCCCTGGGCCTCGGCCAAGCCACAGGGATCCCCCCCCGGATAAGTCACTCCCCAGCTGTGGAACAGGGCGGCATAGGCCCGGGATTCGCTTTGACTGCGGGGCAGGCCCGCCGGCCAGCTCAGGGGCGTGCCCGCCAGCACATCCTGGGACCCGGTCTTCGGCTTGTCGGCGGCCACGCCAACCCGGGCCACCGTTGCCGGCTCCGGGGCCGCATCCTTTTTGCCGGACCAAAGGCCGAGCAGGGCAGCTCCCACCAGCAACGACAACGCCAGGGCCAGGGCCGCCAACTGCCACCAGCGGCCCCTGGACGTGCTGGTCAAGGGTGAAACCTCCCGCGCCGCCCGCAGCAGGGTGCGACGATCCACCCGCTCCTTGCCCTGGGCATAGGCCCCCAGCAGGGCCCGGTCGCAGAGCAGGTTGATGACCCGGGGAATGCCGCCACTCAAGCGATACACCAGACCCATGAGGGACTGGGGGAAGAGTTGGCGCTGGGTGCCGGCCACCTCCAGGCGATGACGGATGTAGGTGCCCACCTCCGGTTTGCTCAGGGGCGCCAGGTGGTAGCGGGCCACGATGCGCTGGGCCAGTTGGCGCAATTCGGGCCGGGCCAGCATGTCCGCCAGCTCCGGCTGGCCGATGAGCACGATCTGCAGCAGCTTGCGTTCGTTGGTCTCCAGGTTGGTCAGCAAGCGCATCTGCTCCAGCACCTCCGCAGACAGGTTCTGGGCCTCGTCGATGATCAATACGGTGTTGCGCCCCCGGGCATGGGCATCCAGGAGATAGGCGTTGATGGCATCGATGAAGACCTTGATGCTGGTGTTGCCCGCCGGACAGGCGATGCCGAACTCGCTGCAGATGGTGGCGAGCAGCTCCTCCACGGTGAGCTTGGGGTTGAACACGTAGGCCACGTCACAGGCTTCCGGGATCTGCTCCAGCAGGGTGCGACACACCGTGGTCTTGCCCGCACCCACCTCTCCGGTGAGCAGGACGATGCCGCCTTCCCCCCCCATGCCGTAGAGGAGATGGGCCAGGGCCTCCTGATGGCGCTGGCTCATAAACAGGTAGCGGGGCGCCGGCGCGATGGAGAAGGGCGCCTCGTGCAAGCCGAAATAGCTCTGATACATGGCAGTCCGGGGCTGTGGTGGCGGCAGTATAGCTGTGGCCTTGCCGGGACTTTTGCGC
>CAZVNY010000001.1:15616-28647 GCA_964628785.1 uncultured Thiobacillus sp. | reverse complement strand
CGGACACCCCGACGTAGAGGCGGTTGCCACGCTGGGAAATGGGCAGGACCCGATGCTTGCTGAGCAATTTCGGATCCACTACCCCCTTGGGAAAGATTGCCGGATCCACCGCATCCAGATTGACGAAGGGGAAACCGAAGGTGACGGTTGCAAAGGCGGCGATCTGATCCGCCCTGAAGCGCCGATTACGCAGCAGGTGGGAGAGAAAGGTCTCGCCGGAAGCCTTGGCCTGGTTCTGACGGTTTTCACCCTCTTCCTCGGACAAAAGACCCTGGACCACCATGGCCCGACACAATCCCGTCAGATTGGCACCGGCTGTGACTGCAACCATACCCTGGCCTGTCTCCGTATGAATTATCGCTGGGCGATATTGCGCTGCCCATGGATAAATGTAAACAATTCACGTAGTTAGGATGAATTCCGCTGGGGGCCTATGCGGGCGGTCTTCACCATACGTCCCTGGACCTGGATGATTTCGATGGGATAGCCCTCGATCATGATGCTCACCCCGGGTTCCGGGATGGCTTCCAGACGCTCCAGCAAGATGCCGTTCAGGGTCCGGGGACCATCCATGGGCAGGTCCATACCCAGTTTACGGTTCAAGTCCCGCAAAAATGTAGCCCCTTCCACAATGACACTGCCATCCGCCTCCCGCACGATCATGCCCTGCTCACCCGGGTACAGGGAGGCGAACTCCCCTACGATCTCTTCCAGGATATCCTGCATGGTCACCAGACCCTGGAGTTCGCCGTATTCATCCACCACCAGACCCAGGGTCTGGCGGGTGGCCTGAAACTGGGTCAGCTGGTTGTACAGGGAGGTGCCCGAGGGAACGAAATAGGGTTCCCGCAGACGCTCGCGCAGCTTATCCAGACTGAAGCCTTCCTCCCGGATATAGGCCAGGGTTCGACCCACATGCAGGATGCCCACCACGTTGTTGGGCTCACCGTCATAGACCGGCACCCGGGAATGATGGCTGGTGCTCAGCTGGCGCAGGAACTCGTCCGCCTCCACCGCCAGGTCGATGGCCTCGATCTGCCCCCGAGGGCGCATAACATCATCCACGGTGACCTGCTCAAGGTCGAACAGGTTCATGAGGATGCTGCGGTGCTGGATGGGCAGGAAGGAGCCCGATTCGATCAACAGGGTACGCAACTCCTCCACCCCCATGTTGTTGCCCGTCGCACTTTGGGACTTCAGGTGCAGTAGGCGCAAAAGCCCCTGCACGAAGAGATTGATAAACCACACAGCGGGGTAGAAGAGTTTCAGCAGTGGGGCCAGGATGAAACTGGCGGCCGGGGCGAGACGCTCCGGATAGGAGGCCCCCAGTACCTTGGGGGTCACTTCGGAGAACACCAGGATGAGGAAGGTGACCGTCAGGGTGGCCAGGGTGAGGGCCAGCTCGTTCTGGCCAAAGAGCCGAAAGGCGATGATGGTGACCAGGGAAGCGGCAGCGGCATTCACCAGGTTGTTGCCCAACAGCACCACCCCCAGAAGTTTGTCGGTCTGGGCCAGAAGCCACTCCGCCAGCCTGGCGCCCCTATTGCCACTCTTGGCCAGGGTACGCAGACGATAGCGGTTCACCGCCATCATGCTGGTCTCGGACATGGAGAAGAAGGCCGAGCAGATCAGCAGCAGGACCAGGGTGCCCCACAGGGCTTCCAGCGGTATCGCGTCCAAACGGGTTTCAAGGAGTTAGGGCCGGGACAGTGTAGCCCCAAGCAGGCCGGCGCGTCATGCCGCTGGACAACTCGACAACTAGCCTCTTGCAGCGTACAGGGAGGGTGTGACCCCGGCCCGGGCCAGATATTCGCGCAAGAACTTCACGTCCTGACGGGACAGCACGTTGCTGTGGTGGGGCCGATGCAGGACCTGCTCCATGCCGTTCAGGCACACCCGCAGGCGGGTACCGGTGAGGGTCTCCACCTCCGCCCCCAGATGGATGAGCAGGGATTCCACCTCGCGCCAGTGGATGTTGCCGCTGATGGGGTCGTGGAAGATGCTCTGGATCAGATGGGCATGTTTGTGGCTCATGGGCTCTTCCCCTCTCTTGCTGCTTCAGGGCCGTGCGAACAGGGCGATGGATTCCACATGCGCGGTGTGCGGGAACATGTTGGCGACGCCGGCGCACACCAGGCGGTAGCCCTGCTGATGCACCAGCACGGCCGCATCCCGGGCCAGGGTAGCGGGGTTGCAGGACACGTAGACGATGCGCCCCGGCGCCCCCGTGCCAGGCAGGGATTTCACCAGCTCTATGGCCCCGTCCCGGGGTGGGTCGATGAGCAACTTATCGAAATGCCCCAGGGCGGCAAGGTCCTCCGGGGTCATCTGGAAGAGGTCCGCCACGCGGAATTCGGCAAGCCGGGAAAGACCGTTGCGCGCCGCGTTATCCAGCGCCCGCGCCACTAGCCCTGCACTGCCCTCCACCCCCAGCACCCTGGCGCCCCGCCGTGCGATGGGCAGGCTGAAATTGCCCAGGCCACAGAAAAAATCGGCAATGCGCTCTCCCGGCCGGGGATCCAGCAACTGCATGGCACGGCGGATCAGCATGCGGTTGATGGCGTGGTTCACCTGGGTGAACTCCGTGGGCCGGAAGGGCATGACCAGGTCGAATTCCGGCAGGCGATAGCTCAACTCCGGTGCATCCAGGGGATAAAACGGGTAGGCGGTATCCGGCCCCTTGGGTTGCAGCCAGAACTGCACCCGATGGCTGTCGGCAAAGTCCCGCAGCCGGTCTTCGTCCGCCGCAGACAAGGCCTCCAGGATGCGCAGCACCAGCACATCCACGTCCTCCCCCAAGGCCAGCTCGATCTGGGGCAGACGATCCCGGATGGACAATCCACCCACCAGCTCCCGCAGATGGGGCAGCAGGTCAGAGATGCGGCGCGGCAGGACCTCGCAGCTCTGCATGTCCGCCACATAGCTGCTCTTGCGCTCATGGAAGCCCACGAGAACGCCACCCTTCTTGGGCACGTTGCGTACCGACAGGCGGGCCCGGGTGCGGTAGCCCCAGGTAGGGCCATGCACGGGGGAGAGCATGCTCTGCGCACGCACCTGGCCGATATGCCTGAAACAATCCTCCAGCACCCGCTGTTTGACCGCCACCTGGGCAGACTCGTCCAAGTGCTGGTGGGAGCAGCCGCCACAGGTCCCGAACCATGGGCAGGCAGGGCTTACCCGGTAGGGGCTGGCCCACTGGATGGCCACCACCTGGGCGCGCTCGTAATGGGGCTTCCTGTGATAGCTGGTGATCTCACAGATCTCGCCGGGCAGGGCCCCATCCACAAAGACGGCCTTGCCTTCTAGGTGGGTCACGCCCCGGCCATCGTGGTCCAGGGATTCGATACACACCACGGGATTGGCGCTGCTTTCTACGGCAGCGCGGGCTTCAGGCGGTGGCTGGGACATGGGATCACTGCTACTCATGCCGGCCAGGCTGCGAGAAACGCCTGCCAATGGGCAGCGCCCAGGTCTGCCAGGCTCTGGCGCGCAAGGGCAATCTCCGCGTCATAACGGGCCCCGCTCAGGATCCCGCGCATCTTCTGGAAGCGCAGATACACCAGCCAGGTGTTCAACGCATCGGTCTCGCAATAGTCCCGGATGGCGTCTTTCTCCCCACGTTGCCAGGCGTTCCATACCTCGCTGCCGTCCATACCCAGCTTGCCGGGAAAGCCCAGGAGCCTGGCGAAATTGTCCAGGGGGGCATTGGCCCGGCCGGAATACATGGCCAGCACATCCATCAGATCGATGTGGCGGGTGTGGTAGCGGTTCAGATAGTTGTTGTAGCGAAAGTCCCGGTCGTCATCGCCCCAGTCCCAGTATTTGTCGGCGGTGACGCCATGCAGCATGGCCCGGTAATGCAGTACCGGCAGATCGAAACCGCCGCCGTTCCAGGACACCAGCTGGGGAGTGTATTTCTCGATGCCATCGAAGAAACGCTGGATGATCTGGCCTTCGTCCTGTTCCGGCTCCGCCAGGGAGAACACCCGCAGGCGATCCGGCTCCCGCAGCACACAGGAGATGGTCACCACCCGATGCAGATAGTGGGGCAGGAAGTCCGAGCCCCCGGTCTGCTGGCGGCGCATGAGGCTGGCCATCTCGGCCACTTCCCGGTCGCTGGCTTCGGTCCCCGTGTCGTACAAATGCCGCAATCCGGAGATGTCGGGAATGGTTTCGATGTCGAAGACGAGGGTGGGGGTCATGATGAGCGCTTAAAATCGGGATGATTCTATCCGTTTATTACACCCTTTCCGATGGTTACCCGCTGGCATCTTGCCGCCACCTCGGAAGACTGGCTGCAATGGGCCCTGGCCTTCATCCACCAGGCAGAAACCCGGGCCCTGGCACGCCACGACGTCTTCCACATCGTACTGGCAGGCGGTAACACCCCGCGCCGCTTGTACAGTGCCCTGCTCGAGGAACCCCACAGCTGGTCCCAGTGGCATGTCTGGCTGGGGGACGAGCGCTGTCTGCCCCCTGAGGACCCGGAACGCAACAGCCGTCTGGTGGAGCTCAGCCTATTGGCCGGCAGCGGCATCCCCTCCCGGCAAGTCCACTTCATGCCCGCCGAACGGGGCGCCGAGGCCGCTGCCCGGGCCTATGCCCGGGACCTGGCCCCTGTGGGCGACTTCGATCTGGTGCTCCTGGGCATGGGCGAGGACGGCCATACCGCCAGTCTCTTCCCCGGCCATGCCTGGGGTGCGGAGGCCACGGCCCCGGATGTGCTGGCCGTGCACGATGCCCCCAAGCCCCCTCCTGCCCGGGTCAGCCTGTCCGCCCGGCGCCTGTCCCGGGCACGACAGGTCCTCTTCCTGGTGGCCGGCGCCGACAAACGTCCTGCCGTTGATCTCTGGCAGGAGGGTGAAGACCTGCCCGTCACCGCCATCACCCCGGCAAATGGGGTGGATGTCCTGCTTTCCCCAGAAACCCAGCCTGGAGCAAAACCATGAAAACGACGCTTACCACACTGATCCTGGCACTGACCACCCTGGCCATCCTGCCGGTCCATGCCCAGGACGAACGCCGCAGCACCACGGCAGATCAGATCGGCCTTGCCGTCACCATCTACAACGGTGACTTGGCACTGGTGAAGGATGCCCGCAAGGTCAAACTCAATGGCGGCGAAAACCGCCTGGCCTGGCGCGAGGTCTCCGCCCGCATGCAGCCCGAGACCGCCCTGCTGCACAGCCTGGATGGCAGCCCCCTGACCCTGCTGGAGCAGAACTTCGATTTCGACCTGCTCACCCCGCAAAGCCTGCTGCAGAAATCCGTGGGTAACACGGTCAAGGTGATCCGCACCGTGCCGGTCACCGGCACGGAATTCGTGGAGAACGCCACCATCCTGGCCGCCAACAACGGTGTGGTCCTGCAATTCGTGGACCGGGTGGAGTCCAGCCCACCCGGCCGCGTGGCGTTCCCCAGCGTCCCTGGAGATCTGCGCGACCGCCCCACCCTGTCCATGCTGATCAAGACGGAGGGTCCGGCCAATCCTCTGCTGCCCAGCGAACGCCAGCTGGAACTCACCTATCTGACCGGTGGGCTGACCTGGAAGGCGGACTATGTGGCCGAACTCTCGCAAGACGAGGGGCAGATGGACCTGAATGGCTGGGTCACCCTGACCAATACCAGCGGCACCAGTTACCCCAATGCCCAGCTGCAACTGGTGGCAGGCCAGATCAACCGGGTACAGCCCGATGTCATGCCCAAGCAGATGATGGGTCGGGCCCTGGCCATGGCGGAAGCCGCCCCGGCCATGCAGGAAGAAGGCCTGTTCGAATACCACCTCTACACCCTGCCCCGCAGCACCACCCTGCGTGACAACCAGACCAAGCAGGTGGCCCTGCTCTCCGCCCAGGGCGTGGCGACCAGCAAGGAATACCGCCTCTACGGCGGTAACTGGTACTACAGCAGCCAACAGGGGGACCTGGGGCAGAAGCTCAAGCCCGGCGTATTCATGGAGTTCAGCAACAAGGGCAAGGAAGCCGGCGGCAAGCTGGGCCTGCCCCTGCCCAAGGGTGTGGTGCGGGTGTACAAGAAAGACTCCGCGGGCCGGGCCCAGTTCGTCGGTGAGGACCGCATCGAGCACACCGCCAAGGGGGAAGTGGTGCGCCTGAAGATGGGCGAGGCCTTCGACATCACCGCCGACAAGAAGCAGACGGATTACCAGAAGCTGGCCGCCGCCTACAACGCCCGCAGCGGCATCATCGAAACCGCCTACCAGCTGGAAATCCGCAATGCCAAGAGCGAGGACATCAAGGTCAAGGTGATCGAGCCCATCGCCGGGGAATGGCAGATGCTGCAGGAGAGCCTGCCCCACACCAAGGACTCGGCCCACACCGCCATCTGGGAGGTACCGGTCCCCGCGCAGGGCAAGACCGTCCTGACCTGGCGCGTACGCATCAAATACTGATGCTCGGCCATTCCCCGGGCCCGAGGCCCGGGGACGGAAATACGCTCAGTCCTCCAGACGGTACTCCACATAGGCCTGGTCCCGCACCTGGCGCACCCAGTCATCGAAGGCCTCCTCGGCCTTGCGAGCATGCAGGGCGCGGCGGGCCTCCAGCCGGTTGCGCTCCTTGCTCACGTCCTGGTCCCGGCGCGCCAGCACCTGGATCAGGTGCCAGCCGAAGGGGGAAAGCACCGGTTGGGACAATTGACCGGGCTGCAGGGCATCCATGGCGCGCTCGAAGTCCGGTACCGTATCCCCCGGATTCAGCCAGCCCAGATCCCCGCCCCGGTTGGCAGACAGATCGTCGGAGTGGAGCTTGGCCAGCTCCGCGAAAGAGCCACCGTGCTCTATCCTCTCCTTGAGTTGCAGCAGGCGGTTGCGCGCCTCGCTGTCACTCACCACCTCATTGGTCTTCACCAGGATGTGGCGGGCATGGGTCTGGCGCACGATGAGGTGCATGTCCTTGCCCCGCTTGTCCAGCAGCTTGAGGATGTGAAAGCCATTGGGGCTGCGGATCAGGCCGGATAACTGCCCCACCTGCATACCCTTGACCAGATCGGCGAAGAGCCCGGGGAGCTGGGCCTGACTGCGCCAACCCAGACCACCCCCCTCCAGGGCGTTCTGGGCATCGGAGTAGGCTGCGGATATCTGGGCGAAATCCGTACCACGCTGCAGCTCCTGCAAGGCCTCTTCCGCCTTGGTGCGCAGATCCGCCAGCTGTTCGGGGCTGGCGCCCTCCGGGGCCTGTATCAGGATGTGGGCCAGGTTGTATTCGTCCTGCTGGCTCGTATCCCGGGCACTGCTGCTGAGATAGTTGTCGATCTCCGCATCCGTCACCACCACCCGGCTGTCCACTTCCCGCTCCCGCAGGCGACCGATCAGTATTTCCATGCGAATCTGGTCACGAAAGGCTGCGAAATCCGTGCCTTCCGCCTCCACGGCCCG
The DNA here is from genome assembly GCA_964628785.1 of uncultured Thiobacillus sp. Taxonomy (GTDB): domain Bacteria; phylum Pseudomonadota; class Gammaproteobacteria; order Burkholderiales; family Thiobacillaceae; genus PFJX01. Next base: position 21,254 of record CAZVNY010000001.1, on the reverse strand, counting down.
ACGAAAGCTGTCCGGGTCCATGTTGTTGCGCTGGGCGATGCTGGCGATGGCCCGATCCAGCTGGGGGCCATCCACCCGGATGTTGGTGTCCTCGGCGATCTGCACCAGCACTCGTTCGGTAATCATGCGCTCCAGCACCTGTTTTTCAATCAGGCTACGGGGAGGCAAGTTTTCGCCGCTGAGCTGTTGCAGCGCCTGGTTCACCCGGTTGCGCCATTCATGCGTCGTGATGACGCTGTTGTTGACCACCGCCACGATGCGGTCGATACCGATTGGTGCCGCCAGTGCCGGCTGGCCTGCGGTGGTAGCCACCAGCAGGGCTGCTGCCAGAACGGTTTTACGGAAGATCAAATTCATCGCTCTTGGCATAGCCGGAAATACTCCGCTTCAGAATATCCAGGGGATTGGGGCCCAGTTTGGTCAGGCCCCGCAGCTCCAACTGCAGGAAGAAGGCGTTGCTGACCGTGTTCTCGGTGGTGCGCAGGCGCTGTATCACGCTGCGCAGGGACCAGCAACCCGCGTTGTATTCCACGCCAACCAGACCTTCCACCAAGCGGGAGTCCAGCATGGAATAGTTGATGCGCCCCAAACCGTACCACTTGGGTGCCAGCGGCCACTGTGCCGACAGATCGACCTGGTTCAGGGGAGCGGCATAGCGTTTGTTGGTGTAACGGTAGTCCACATTGAAGACCCGTCCGGCCCCCTCCCGCCAGCTGCCCCCCAGGTTGGCCTTGGCCAGGATGCCGTCGTCGGTGTTGTACTGCACGCCCGCAGCCAAGCGCAATTTGTCGTTGACCTGCCCCGACACCAGGGTCAGCAGATCCGTACTCTTGGCGCTGCGCGGGTTCTGACCCGGAAAGGTTACGCGCTGGGTGTTGAAGTAATAGCGCTGACCCAGGGTCACGGCCAGGCGCTCGCGGCCGTTTCTCTGGTCCAGGAAGCGGGAGGTCAGACCTATGGTGAGCTGGTTGGCATCGTTGATGCGGTCCACGCCGATGTATTGATTTTCGCTGAACAACTGGTCCAAGGACAGGTCACCGATGCCCGTGTCGAACACGGGGAGACGGTACTGATCCCGATAGGGGATGTACAGGTAGTACACTCGGGGTTCCAGGGTCTGGATGAAGTTCTGGCCAAACATGAGGTCATCCCGCTCCAGCACCAGACCGGAATCCAGGCTGAACATGGGCATGCTGCGGGTCTTGTTGGCAAAGCCCCCCACGGGCAGGGGCACACTGGCGGGGTCCCGGCTGTCCCGCAGCAGCAAGCTCTTGTCGTCCAGGTCGTAACGGGTGAAATACCAGCCCAGCTTGGGTGTCAGGGTGGCATAGGAGGTCTGGATGGGGGCGCTGATGCTGGGATTCAGATGCAGCCTGTGGCCTTGTACGCCACCCTGGAAACCACTGTTGTGCCTGCGGTCGAAATGCACGAACTCCGCCCCCAGATCCCAGTGCAAGGGCAGACTACCGGGCCTCTCGCGCCGGGCCTGCAGGGTAAGCTGGGGAAGCCGCCGATAGGGTTCGAAAATGGGGGCCGCCGGGTCCTGCAGGGTCTGAAAGGCCTGTACCAGACCCCGGGCCTGCAGCCAGCCTGCGTCATAGTTCAGCATGAGCTGCCGGGGCATGTTCACCTGGGAGGTCTGGTTGACCTGGTTGGACAGGTCGGAGAAGTAGCGATCATCAGACACCCCTTCCACATCCAGACTACCCGACCAGCGGGGGCCAAACTGCTGCTCATGCCGCCAGACCCCGAGATAACGTTCCCGCTTGGCCGTGCGGTCATAGGGCATGAACTCCAGACCTATGTCCCCCTTGTAGCCGGGTTCCAGATAGCGGAATTCCCCCCCCAGTTGCACCCCCCTCTGGGTCATGATGCGGGGGATGATGGTGGCATCCCGGTTGGGGGCGATGTTCCAGTACCAGGGCGCGACCAGCTCCAGGCCCCGTTCACTGGATGCGCCATAGGACGGGGCGAGAAAGCCGGACTTACGCCTGTCGTCCAGGGCAAAATCCAGCCAGGGGGCATACAGAATGGGTTTGTCCAGATACTCCACCCACACATTGCGGGCTGTGCCCACACTGGTGGTGTAGTCCAACTTCAGTTCCTGGGTCTTCAGCACCCAGTCCCGTTGCTCCGGCGGGCAGGTGGTGTAGGTGGCCGCGTCCATCTGATAGCGGTCCGGCCCCTGGAAGTGCAGGGTCTCGGCCCCGACCCAGGCCAGCTTCCGGCTCTTTGTGGGGGTGCTCTCTGCGTCACTCAGCTCGAAATGCACATCGCTCATGCTGCCCAGGCGTTCGCTCAGCTTGAGTTTGAGCTCCCGGCCGTACACGCGGTAGAACTCGTGCTCGAACATCACATTGCCCCGGGCATGGGCCTCGTCCGTCTGCCGATCGTAACGCAGCCAGTCCGCTTCCAGACGCTCCCGCAGGTTGTGCACCACCACTTTGCCGCTGGCTTCCACGTCCTTGCCCACATGCCCCAGGATCTCGTCCGCCTCCAGGAAGGTGGGGCCTTTCAGGGACTGGGAGGGGGCCACCCGGGGAGAGAGCTGGGGGCTGCTTTTCAGCGCAACCTCATTGTCCGCCGCGAATGCCGCATGACATGCCGCCAGCAGGCATAGAGAGAGAAGCGCACGCGCAAAAGGCGGCTTTGGATGCAGCGCGGCGGGCGGCATGAGGGGTGATAAGATCGACGCGTTTCTAGACTGGCGAATTATAGCTTTGGAACGCCTGCAACGCCTGAACCACTGGACCCGGGAAGCCATTGCGCAAGTGCTGCGCACGCAACTGCAGCGCCTGGAACCCGCCTCCGCCGACGCCAGCTTCCGGCGCTATTTCCGTGCCTTCACGCCAACCGGCAGTTACATCGTCATGGACGCGCCCCCGGAGCAGGAGGACTGCCGGCCCTGGTTGCACGTGGGCCGCCTGTTCCGGGCCGCCGGCGTGAATGCCCCGGAGATCCTGGCGGAAAATCTGGCCGAGGGCTTTCTGCTCATCTCCGACCTGGGCAACACCACCTATCTCTCCGCCCTGAACCCGGACAATGCCGACCGCCTGTACCGGGACGCCAACGCCGCCCTGATCCGCATCCAGCAGGCCAGCAGGGAGGGGGAGTTGCCGGCCTATGACGAAGCCCTGTTGCGCCGGGAGCTGGAGCTGTTCCCCGAGTGGTACCTGGGCCGCCACCTGGGCGTGGAACTGGCGGCGGACCAGCGCCGGGTGCTGGAGGAGACCTTCCGCCGTATCCTGGCAAACAACCTGGCCCAGCCCCGGGTCTATGTGCACCGGGACTGGCATTCCCGCAACCTGATGCTCACCGGGGAGAACAATCCCGGGGTCATCGACTTTCAGGATGCGGTGTACGGCCCCATCACCTATGACCTGGTGTCCCTCTACAAGGATGCCTACATCCGCTGGGACGAGGAACGGGTCCTGGATTGGAGCGTGCGTTATTGGGAAGAGGCCCGCCAGGCAGGCCTGCCGGTACAGGACAATTTTGGCGAGTTCTACCGGGACTTCGAGTGGATGGGGGTGCAGCGCCACATCAAGGTGCTGGGTATCTTCGCCCGGCTCTACCACCGGGATGGCAAGGACGCCTATCTGCGGGACATGCCCCTGGTGATGGACTACCTGCGTCGGGCCTGTCAGCGCTACAACGGCCTGGGTGACTTCCTGCGCCTGCTGGACGCCATCGAAGGCAGGACCGTCGCCGTCGGCTACACCTTCTGATGACCGCCTCCTCCCCTGCCACTGTTCCTGTCCCTGCCACCGCCATGATCCTGGCGGCGGGGGAAGGCAGGCGCATGCGCCCCCTGACGGCCCACACCCCCAAGCCCCTGCTGCGGGTGGGGGGCAAGCCCCTCATCGTCTGGCAGATCGAACGCCTGCGCGCTGCCGGTTTCCAACGGCTGGTCATCAACCATGCCCACCTGGGCCAGGAATTGGAACACCATCTGGAGGACGGCCGGGCCCTGGGCGTCCACATCACCTGGTCCCGGGAACCGGAACCCCTGGAGACCGCCGGCGGCATCGCCACCGCCCTGCCCCTGCTGGGCGAGGGGCCCTTCCTGGTGACCAATGGAGACGTCTTCGTGGACTTCGATTACCGCCGCCTGCAGCCGGTACTGCAGGACATGGCTGCCCGGCCGCAACACCTGGCCCACCTGGTGCTGGTGGACAACCCGCCCCACAACCCCGGGGGGGATTTCGGCCTCCAGGACGAGCGGGTGTGCCAGCCCCCGGACAATACGCAACAAGCGTCCCTGACCTTCTCCGGCATCGGCTGCTACCGTGCCGAGCTGTTCGCCGGCATCCCCCCCAACAGCAAGGCCCCCCTGGCCCCCCTGCTGCGGGCAGCCATGGCAAGAAACCAGGTCAGCGGGGAATATTTCAGCGGTCGCTGGGAGGACGTGGGCACCCCCCAACGCCTGGCGGAGCTGGACCGGGAGTTGCAGCATGCCGCCTGAGCCCATGCCGGACATCAGCGTGCACCGTGCCCGCCGCCGCCGTCTGCTGCAGGCCCTGCAGGAAGGGGTGTTCATCCTGGGCACGGCACCGGAAGTCGTGCGCAACCGGGACACCCATTACCCTTATCGTTTCGACAGCCATTTCTATTACCTCACCGCCTTCCCGGAACCAGAGGCGGTGCTGGTGCTCATCGCCGGCAGGCGTCCGCGACAGATCCTGTTCTGCCGGGAGAAGAACCCGCAGCGGGAGATCTGGGATGGCTACCGTTACGGCCCCAAAGCAGCCAAGGCCGCCTTCGGTTTCGACGCCGCCTATGCCATCTCCGAGCTGGACGAGCGCCTGCCCAAACTGCTGGAAAACCAGCCCCGGCTGGCCTATGCCTTTGGCCAGGACGCCGCCTGGGATGCCCGGGTCCTGGGCTGGATCAACGGCGTGCGCACCCGGGCCCGGACCGGCGTCGTCCCACCCGCCACCCTCACGGATGCCCAGGCCCTGGTGGATGACATGCGCCTGGTGAAGGACGCCCACGAGCTGGCCCTCATGCAACGGGCGGCGGACATCTCGGCCCAGGCCCATATCGACGCCATGCAGGCCTGCCGTCCCGGCCGGGGGGAGTGGGAGATCGAGGCCACGCTGCTGCACGGCTTCCGCAGCCAGGGCTGCCAGGCCCCCGCCTATCCTGCCATCGTCGCCGGCGGCGCCAACGCCTGTGTCCTGCACTATGTGAACAATGACGCGGTGCTGCGGGACGGCGATCTGCTGCTCATCGACGCCGGCGGCGAATACCACGGCTATGCCGCCGACATCACCCGCTGCTTTCCGGTGAACGGCTGCTTTTCCGGCCCCCAGAAGGCGGTGTACGAAATCGTCCTGGCCGCCCAGCAGGCGGCCATCGACAGCGTGCGTCCGGGCAACGACTTCGACAGCCCCCATGCCGCCGCCCTGCGGGTACTGACCCAGGGCATGGTGGACCTGAAGCTGCTGCGGGGCGAGGTAGACGGCCTGCTGGAAAGCCAGGCCTACAAGCGCTTCTACATGCACCGCACCAGCCACTGGCTGGGCTTGGACGTACACGACGCCGGCAGCTACAAGCAAAACGGCAGCTGGCGGGAACTGGTCCCGGGCATGGTCCTCACCGTGGAGCCGGGCATGTACATCCATCCGGCGGAGGA
>CAZVNY010000001.1:13425-15606 GCA_964628785.1 uncultured Thiobacillus sp. | reverse complement strand
CCAGGCGCTGCACGACATCGGCATCCGCATCGAGGACGATGTGGCGGTCACCCCCCAGGGCCATGAGGTGCTTACCGTCGCCGCCCCCAAGACGGTGCAGGACATCGAGGAGACCATGCATGGCCGCTGATCCCTCCCCCACCGTGCAGGCTTCTCTCCCGGCCTCGTCCCGGGCCCCGCTGCCCAGCCATGTGGACGTGGCCATCGTGGGCGGCGGCCCCGTGGGGGCGGCCCTGGCCTGCGGCCTGGAAGACCTGGGGCTGGAGGTGGTGGTGCTGGAGGCCCGCACCCGGCTGGAGGCCCAGGACCCCCGGGCCATCGCCCTGTCCGAGGGTAGTCGCCTCATCCTGCAGCGTCTGGGGGTCTGGGACGAACTGGGCCCCCGGGCCACCCCCATAGAGAGCATCCACGTCTCCCAGCGGGGTGGCTTTGGCTGCACCGAGCTGCGGGCCGCGGACATGGCCGTGCCGGCCCTGGGCTATGTGGCCCGCTATGGCGATCTCTACACCAGCCTGGCCAGACGCATGGGCAGCTGTGGTGTGCGGCTACTCACCGGCGCCCGGGTCAGCGGCGCCGGGACCACCAGTGCCTACGGCATGGTGAATTACACCCAGGATGGGCGTGAGGCCCTGCTCAGTGCCCGCATGGTGGTGCTCTCGGAAGGAGGCCAGGCCCTGCCGGCGGCCCGGCGCCAGGACAAGGACTATGGCCAGTCCGCCCTGGTATGCACCGTCACCACCTCTCAACCCCACGACAACAGGGCCTACGAGCGCTTCACTGCGGCAGGCCCCATCGCCCTGCTGCCCCTGGGGGAGGAATTCGCCCTCATCTGGACCACGCCGGCCCGGCAGGTGGAAGAACGCCTGGCCCTGGACGAAGCAGATTTTCTGCGGCAGTTGCAGGCGGCCTTCGGGGATCGTCAGGGACGTTTTCTCCACGCCGGCCCCCGGGCCGCCTTTCCCCTCAAACTCAGCCTGGCCCGGCCCAGCCCCGATCCCCGGCTGCTGCGCATCGGCAACGCCGCCCATGTCCTGCACCCGGTGGCGGGCCAGGGCTTCAACCTGGGCCTGCGGGATGCCTGGAAGCTGGCCCAGGCCCTGGCCGATCTGCCCCGGGAGCAACTGGGCACGGCCGCCCTGGGGGATTACAGCCGCCAGCGTCACCTCGATATCCTGGGAGGCAGCGCCATGACCGACCTGCTGGTGACGGGTTTCGCCAACGACCTGCCCCTGTTGCGCCAGATCCGGGGTCTGGTCCTGACCGCCCTGGATCTGGCCCCGCCCCTGAAGACCCTGTTCGCACGCAAGATGATGTTCGGGGCCCGGACATGGTGAAGCCGGACGTGCAGCAGGTGGATATCGCCGTGGTGGGGGGCGGTCTCAACGGCGCCGCCCTGGTGGCCGCCCTGAGCCGCAGCTCCTACAGCGTGGCCCTGGTGGAACCCCGCCCACCCCAGCCTCCCCCGGAGGCATGGGACAGCCGTCTTTTTGCCTTCAGCCCCGGCAACGTGGCCTGGCTGCAAGCCCTGGGGGCCTGGGACACTACGGCCCCCCAGGGGGTGCGGGCCCAGGCCGTGTACCGCATGTGCATCCACGGCGACGCGGGTGGCCGCCTGGACTTCGATGCCCTGGATACGGGCCTGGCAGAACTGGCCTGGATCGCGGAAAACGGGCGCCTGCAATGGGCCCTGTGGCAATCTACGCAACACAGCCCCAACGTGCGCAGCATCGCCGCTGCCGCCAGCCATGTGGTCTGGGGGGACGGCAGGCACCAACTGCATTTCTGCGACGGCAGCAGCCTCCAGGCGCGTTTGCTGGTGGCGGCCGATGGCGCCCATTCCTGGCTGCGCCAGCAGGCCGGCATCGACTTGGACGTGGAGGACTACCAGCACATCGGCGTGGTGGCCAACTTCGAGATCGAGCGTCCCCATCGCGGCACCGCCTGGCAGTGGTTCCAGCCCGACGGCGTGCTGGCCTGGCTGCCCCTGCCCGGGCAACGCATGAGCATGGTGTGGTCCACACCGCCGGAACAGGCCGCCGAACTCCAGGCCCTGGCCCCCGATGAACTGGCGGCGCAGGTGGCCGAGGCCGGTAATCACCGGCTGGGCCGCCTGCGCTGCATCACCCCAGGATGCCGTCCACCGCGCGCCTTGAATGGCAGCTGAAGGATATTTTGGGCAAA
>CAZVNY010000001.1:11645-13415 GCA_964628785.1 uncultured Thiobacillus sp. | reverse complement strand
CCGCCTGCGCTGCATCACCCTGCCGGCGTGTTTCCCCCTCAAGCGTCGCCGGGCCAGGGAATGGGTGCGCCCGGGCCTGGTGCTGCTGGGGGATGCGGCCCATACCGTGCATCCCCTGGCGGGCCAGGGGGTGAACCTGGGTTTTCGGGATTCCCGTCTGCTGGCCAGCCTGCTCGCCCAAGGCGGCGATCCGGGGGAGATCGGCCGTCTCACCACCTATGCCGCCCGCCGGCGGGAGGACGTGCTGTCCATGCAGTTCACCACCGGCGGGCTCAAGAAACTTTTTGCCCGGCCCGATGGACTCAACCGGGCCCTGCGCAATCTGGGCATGAACTTCAGCAATGACTGTGCCCCCCTCAACCAGGCCCTGACCCGGCATGCCATCCTTTGATCCTTGACGAGAGTGCTTATGAAACCGATCCTCCTTGCCACCTCCCTTTTTGCCCTGCTGGGCCTGGGTCTGAGTGCGTGCCAGGCCGGCGACGCGGAAATCCGCCAGGCCGTACAGGTGCTGGCCCCGGATGCCCAGATCAAGCAGATCGGCAATACAGGCATCAACGGCATCAAGGAAGTCAGCCTGGACGGCGAGCAGGGCCCCATGGTGGTGTATGTGGATGACAAGGGCCAGTACATCCTGGTAGGCGACCTGCTGGACGTGAAGAACAAGCGCAACCTGACCCGGGAGCGCATGGACAAGCTCACCGCCGTGAAATGGAGCGAACTACCCCTGCAGGACAGCATCAAGGTGGTGCGCGGCAATGGCCAGCGCAAGCTGGCGGTGTTCTCGGACCCGGACTGCCCCTACTGCAGGAAGGCGGAAGCGGAGTTCGCCAAGATGAACAACGTCACCATCCATGTCTTCCTCTACCCCCTGCCCTCCCATCCGGATGCGGCGCGCAAGTCCAAGCTGGTGTGGTGCAGCAAGGACCGCAGTCAGGCTTGGCTGGATCTCATGCTGAAGAACCAGCTCCCCAACGGCAAGGCCGACTGCAGCAACCCGGTGGACAAGAACCTGGCCCTGGGCATGCGCCTGCGCATCGAAGGCACCCCCGCCATCATCCTGGCCAATGGTCAACGCATCCCCGGTTACGTCCCCGCCGAGCGCCTGGAAGCCATACTGGCCGGCACTGCCCAGTAACTCTTCTGCAGACCTTGCGGGAGGCGGGCCTGCCTCCCCGGGACCAGGAGCATGGCCATGAGCAACGCGTGGGGCTTGCCTCAGCGGCCCCTGCTCTACGCCCTGGCCTGGTCTTTGGGCATCCATCTGGCCCTGCTGGGGCTGGTGCGTTCCCAACCCCATGGCACGGCTTTCCAGACCCTCGTCGTGCATGCCCGGCTGGTCGGCCCTGCCACGACCCCAGAGGTGACAGAGGAATCTGCGTCGGATGTGGATGCGGCAGCAGACCCTGAGGACGCTGCCTGGAGCGACACTACGGGGTCTGTGGAAAACCCGTCTTCCCTCCCTGCGCCAGCCTTGCCGGCAGATGCCGGCGCCACCACAACGCCCCCTGGACCAGGTGCTGCCAAGCCACAACCCGTACCGTCTCCCCAGGCCACGGTCCCCCAGGATGCCATGCCTGCACCCGGGACCGCGGCAGCGGATGTCTCCTCTGCCACAACGGCAGAGGAGCACAGCCTACTTCCCAGCGTGCCCATCGACACCACCTGGTACCTGGCCCGGCAGGTGGATCGTCTGCCCAAGACCATGGGCAGTATCACCCCGGAATATCCGGAAGCCGCTCGGCAACGAGGCCAGGAAGGGAACGTGAC
>CAZVNY010000001.1:0-11635 GCA_964628785.1 uncultured Thiobacillus sp. | reverse complement strand
GACGCTCTAGGCCGGGTGCGGGAAGCGGAAGTGATCGAGGCCAACCCCCCCGGGGTGTTCGATGAAACCGCTCTGCAGGCCTTCCGAGCAGGTCGCTTCCAACCCGCCATGAAGGATGGCCGCCCGGTACGCTACCAAGCCTACATTCGTGTGGAGTTCAAGCTGGATGGGCCGCCACCCTAAATAGCCGGGGGGCCCAGCCCTGGATTCGCTATCCCCGGTTATCGGGCGCCAACCTTCTGGGGACCGCCGTTCTGGCTATCGATGGGGTAATCCCGGGGCAGCAGCACCCACATGCGCCCCTTTTGTTTCATGGCGCCGGCCAGTTTGCCGGCCTCGTCACCAAAGCCCCAGAAGAAATCCGCACGCACGTTGCCGCGGATGGCCCCCCCGGTGTCCTGGGCCAGCATCAGACGATTCAGGATCTCGCTGGAGTTGGGGCGGGTGGTGGCCAGCCATACCGGGGCCCCCAGAGGAATGGCCCGGGGATCCACGGCGATGCTGCGTTCCGGGGTCAGGGGCACGTTCAGGGCGCCCAAGGGGCCATCGGTGCCATTGTTGAGCTCCCGGAAAAAGACAAAACTGGGGTTGGTATTGAGCAGGCTGCTCAGACGCTCCGGATTGCGCCGCACCCAGTCCTTGATGCCCTGCATGGAGGCCTTGTCCAGGGTGAGCTCGCCGTTGTCCACCAGCCACTTGCCGATGGATCGGTAGGGATGACCATTCTGGTCTGCATAGCCCACGCGCATCATCTGGCCATTGTCCAACTGGATGCGCCCCGAACCCTGGATCTGCAGGAAGAACAGCTCCACCGGATCATCCACCCAGGCCAGCTCCCTGCCCCGGATCGGGGCAGCACCGGCCTCGATGTCCTGTCGGGTCCAGTAGGGCACCACCTTGTTGCCCTGGAGCCGGCCCCGCAGACGCATGCCCTTGAGCTCTGGATACAGAGTGGCCAGATCCACCACCAGCAGATCACCGGGCGGGGTATAGAGCGGAAAGCGGTACTGGGCACTGAGCTGGCGGCTGCCCCGCAACAGGGGTTCGTAATAGCCCGTCACCAGCCCCTCCGGCGCGCCATCGCCTTGCAGGGCCTGCCAGGGCTTGAAAGCGTTCAAGAAAAAGTTGCGCACCGTCAGACCATCGGGCTGGGCGGGCAGGGCCTGGGCGGCCTGACAGGTGCCCTGCCAGAGCGGATTGGCGCGCAAGCCGATGCAGCTTTGCAGCAGGGCCGGCCAGGCCGCGGCCAGATCGTCAGCCTGCCAGCCCGGCAGCTGCTCCCAGGTGGCGGGCTTGAGCCAGTCCAGGGATACGGACTCGGCCCTGAGGGTGTCCTGGGGGGTGGGTACCGCCGCTGAGGGCGTGGCTGCCGGCGGGACCACCAGCACGGTAGGGCTCGGCGGCACCACGGCCGGGGGAGACGGTGCGAACACAGGCTCGGGCCGGATAGGCAACTCAGCCACCGGCGCCTCCGGGGTGGCGGGTGGCGGGCCTTGCAGGACGGCACAACCGGCCAGCAGAGTCACACAGGCCAGCAAGGCCGCAGGGGTGAAACGGGACACACGGGCCCGCAAAAAAAGCTTGTACATGAAACGTCTAATGCAAAACCCGGGGCATGGACAAGATGAATTCCGGGATCTCCGCGTCGAACTGGCTGCCGTCCTCCGCCACCATCTGGTAGCTGCCCCGCATGGCCCCTACAGGCGTGGAGATGGCGGTGCCGCTGGTGTATTCAAAGGATTCTCCGGGGCGCAGGAAAGGCTGCTCCCCCACCACTCCCAGGCCGCGCACTTCCTGGAGCTTGTCGTGGGCATCACTGATGAGCCAGTGGCGGGAAATCAGCTGGGCCGCCATATGCCCCGTGTTGGCAATGTGGATGGTGTAGGAAAACACATAGCGCCCCGCGGCCTCATCCGACTGCTCCGGAACGAAGGTGGCCCGGGCGGTGACGGTGATATGGTACTTCCTGCTTTCTGCCATGAAACGGGTTCAGAACGGAGTGGGATGGGATGGCTGGTAAAAAACGGGCAGGTAGAAATCAAATGTAGGCTCAGTCCCGACAGAAGGGCACTGCACCGACCCGCCGCTGTGGATTGCACACGAAACCGGTGACTCTGTCCAGCCCGGGGAGCCATGTCCGGGAAGCCATGCAGGCTGTATATTCCAGGGCCGGGCGCGGTTAATATAAGTGTTTCGTTCATTGCCGGGAAAGCTCATGGCCGACTATCAAATTGCCCCCTCCATCCTCTCCGCCAATTTCGCCAAACTGGGTGAGGAAGTCGACAACGTGCTGAAGGCTGGTGCCGACATCGTCCACTTCGACGTCATGGACAACCACTATGTGCCCAACCTGACCATCGGCCCCCTGGTGTGCGAGGCCCTGCGCAAGCACGGCGTCACTGCCCCCATCGACGTGCATCTGATGGTCAAGCCCGTGGACCGCATCATCCCGGACTTTGCCAAGGCCGGTGCCACCTACATCACCTTCCACCCGGAGGCCTCCGAGCACATCGATCGCAGCATCGGTCTGATCAAGGACAGCGGCTGCAAGGCGGGGCTGGTATTCAACCCGGCCACTCCGCTGGACGTGCTGGAGTACATGCTGCCCAAACTGGACATGGTGCTGCTCATGAGCGTGAACCCGGGCTTCGGTGGGCAGAAATTCATCCCCTACGTACTGGACAAAGCCAAGAAGGTACGCGCCATGATCGATGCCGGTGGTCATGCCTGCCGTCTGGAGATCGATGGCGGTGTGGGTCCCGGCAACATCGCCGAGGTGGCCCGAGCCGGGGTGGATACCTTTGTGGCCGGCTCCGCCATCTTCGGTGCCGCCAAGGACAGCGATCCCAACCGCTACGACAGCGTGGTCGCCGCCATGCGGGCGGAACTAGCCAAGGTCTGAGGACAAAGCAGCGGGGTGACGGCTGCATGGCCTTCCCCCCGCCGCCGCCCCCTCTTCCTCACTTTCCGGCCCCATTCGCTTCCCGGCGCCAACTTCTGCAATAGCCACAGCACATGCATTTCCCTCTCCCTCTCAAGGCCGTGGTCATCGACCTGGACGGCACCCTGCTGGATACGGCGCCGGATCTGGCGGATGCGGCCATGGCCATGGCGGCGGATCTGGGCCTGCCTGCCATCGAATTGGCAGAGGTCAAGACCTATATCGGCAATGGCGTCTCCCGCCTGGTCAAGCGGGTGCTCACCAGGGACATGCACGCCGAACCCGAGGCTGGGCTGTTCGCCCGGGCCCTGCCCCTGTATGAAAAACACTATGCCGCCGGTGTCTCCCGCAAGAGCCGTCCCTTCCCCGGCGTGGTGGCAGGCCTGGAGGACTTCAGGGCCAGCGGCGTGCACCTGGCCTGCATCACCAACAAGGCAGAGCGCTTCACCCTGCCTCTGCTCAAGGACACCGACCTGTATGACTACTTCGAGCTGATCCTCTCCGGTGACAGCCTGCCGGAGAAAAAACCCTCACCTCTGCCCCTGCTGCATGCCTGTACGGTATTCGGCTGCGAGCCGGAGGAGCTGCTGCTCATCGGCGACTCCCTCAACGACACCCAGGCCGCCCGGGCCGCCGGCAGCCCGGTGTTCTGCGTACCCTACGGCTACAACCGGGGCCAGCCCGTGGAGGAACTGGATCTGGATGCGGTGGTGCCTTCCCTGGCAGAGGCCGCGAAACTGATCATCTTAAAATGAGCCCGGCTGCACATTTGTCTTCCCTCCGGCGATGGTGACAGGCACAAGCCTGCTGATTGACCGCTCTTCCCGTCCAGGCGGGAAGCTGGAACACCCGGATTCCTGGCTGCCCAGGGATGGCGCTTGAAAGACACTGTCCGAGGAAAGCAAATGTTCAACGAAGAAAGATTCAACGATCTGGCCCGTCAGGGCTTCAACCGCATCCCCATCATCCGCCAATTGCCGGCAGACCTGGACACGCCCCTGTCCCTGTATCTGCGGCTGGGCAACCAGCCCTATACCTATCTGCTGGAATCCGTGGAAGGCGGGGAGCGATTCGGGCGTTACTCCTTCATCGGCCTGCCTGCCCGCACTGTATTACGGGTTCACGGCCACTTCGCCAGCGTGGAGACCAACGGCCAGGCCGTGGAGCAATGCGATTGCGAAGACCCCCTGGCCTTCATCGAGACCTTCATGGCCCGCTTCAAGGCCGCCCCGGTCCCCGGCATGCCCCGCTTCCCCGGTGGCATGTGCGGCTATTTCGGCTATGACACCGTGGCCTACATCGAAAAGAAGCTGGCCCAGGGCTTCAAGCCGGATCACATCAACACCCCGGACATCCTGCTCATGCTCACCGACGAGCTGGCGGTGGTGGACAACCTCACCGGCAGCATCAGTCTCATCGTCTATGCCGATCCCATGCAGGAGGATGCCTACCTGCAGGCCCACCGGCGCCTGAATGAGCTAGCCCGGGAGTTGGAAAAGCCGGTACGCCCCCCCCCTGCGGAAAGCGGTGAAGAGCAGGAGGCCATCTCGGAATTCGGCGAGGCGGGCTTCAAGGCCGCCGTGGAGAAGGCCAAACGCTACATCACCGATGGGGACATCATGCAGGTGGTGATCAGCCAGCGCATGCGGCGTCCCTTTCACGCCCATCCCCTGTCCCTGTATCGGGCCCTGCGGCGTTTGAACCCCTCGCCCTATATGTTCTATTACGACATGGGGGGTTTCCAGGTGGTGGGTTCCTCTCCGGAGATCCTGGTGCGTCTGGAAGGCCCGGAAGATGACAAGCGGGTCACCCTGCGCCCCATCGCCGGCACCCGCCCCCGGGGGGCCACCCGGGAAGAGGATCTGGCCCTGGAACGGGACCTGCTGGCAGACCCCAAGGAGCGGGCCGAGCACGTGCAGCTCATGGACCTGGGGCGCAACGACGTGGGCCGCGTCGCCCAGGTGGGCAGCGTGCAGGTCACGGAGAACATGACCATAGAGCGCTATTCCCACGTCATGCACATCGTCTCCAATGTGGAGGGGAAATTGAAACCGGGGCACAGCGCCATGGATGTGTTGCGTGCCACCTTCCCCGCCGGCACCGTCTCCGGCGCCCCCAAGATCCGGGCCATGCAGATCATTGCCGAGCTGGAGCCCAGCAAACGCGGGATCTATGCCGGGGCCGTGGGCTATCTGGGCTTCAATGGCGACATGGACGTGGCCATCGCCATCCGTACCGCCGTGGTGAAGGAAGGCATGCTCTATGTGCAAGCCGGGGCCGGCATCGTTGCGGATTCGGTACCCGAGAACGAATGGCAGGAGACCCGCAACAAGGCCAGGGCCGTCATCCGCGCCGCGGAACTGGCCCTGCACAAACCCTCCGGCACGCCGGTTTGAGCAAGGGCACGGGGCAAGCAACTTGCCCCGTGTCCGACAGGCTGCAAAACCGGTCTCCACCCACCTCTTCTCGCCTCCCCGTCGTCCTCTTTGTCTTTCCGGGAAGGATTTTCATCGCATCGAAGAGCGATCGATGCGAAAATCAAGGGTTGTACCAATCAAACCCCTCTTGCCATGAGAGATGACCTGTCCCGTGCCTTCAACCGGGCACGCCGTCCCATCCCGCCCCAGCGTCTGCGTCGGTTGCGACAGATCAACCTGCAGCTGGCGGCCCTGAACCAGCCCGGCTGGCAGGGTGACGAAGAGCAATGGCTGGACATCGCCGACGACCTGCTGCGCAATTACCGCCAGCACCGGCTCCTGTTGCAGGGCTATCGTTGTCCCGCCGATCAGCGCATCCAGGACTTCATCAACGGCTATCTGCAACGCAATGGCGTGGACTCGTGCGTGGAGCTGCCCGCGGTCAGCTTCATCCTGGATGCCCCGGGCCTGGCCGCGGAACTCTCCCTGCCGGTGGAGGACGACCGTTTCACATCTCCCTGGGTCACCTCCTACCGGGTGAAGCAGGGGGTGCTGCACAACCCGCAGAAGGATCGCCGCACCACGGATGGCGTCTTCCACGTGGTGGAGGGGGGCCTGCCCATCGCCTGGGACAAGAAGGCCGTACCCCCCGCCACCTTTGCCGCCCTCTTCCAAGCGGCCATGAACCCGCCCGATGCCCTGCTGCGTCTGCCCTTCACCCACCAGCAGGACAGGGAGGCCCACATGTGGGTGTCCCTGCTGTTGCGCCCCCTGGTCTCGCCGGAAGTCCCCGGGGTCAAGCCGGAACGGCGCATGGAGACACGCTTCTTTGCCCCCGGCGGCCTGGTCTCCAACCTGGATTTCGTGGAGCGTATCTTCGGCAACGGTGGTGACCCCTTCCTGCCCCAGAACGATGCCGGCCTGGATGTGGCCCACTGGTCCGGGCATACGGGTTGCGTCATCCTGGCCCCTCACCTCATCGAACTGCGCAAGAAGGACCTGGGCCTGCCCCATTGGAATGCGGCCAGCGAGCGCCAACGTCGGGACGGCATGTGCTGGCGTGAGGAAGACGAGAAGTACAACGACGGCAGCGCCTTCAAACTGGTATGTCGGGACATGCATGGTGTCATCGTCACCCTCATCGCCGACAACTACTTCGGTTATTCCAAAAAGGAGATCAAGTCTCAGATCTCCTATGCCGCCAACCTGCTGGGGGGGAGCGAAGAGGAGCATTCCGGCGGCGCCCTGGCCTTCGCCAGTTACAACCTGGGGGACAGCTACACCCTGGACTCCAAGTATCGGGCCAGCGGCCACAGCTTTGCCGAACTGGCCCAGCGCCTGGCTGAACAGATCGACGTGCAGCCCGAGGGCTATGGCGTGGATCGCAGCTGGAGCGACGTGATCTACCTGCCGGAAGACGCCCATCTGGACGTACACGAGCAGCGCGTCACCTGGAGCACCGGCAGCCTCAAGCTGCTGGCGGACCACACCTATATCTACCCCAACGGCTTCAAGGTGGCCCTGGAAAAGCATCCCCACGCCCCCACCTGGCGCCTGGTGGGCAGCGAAGCCGAGGGGGTGTTCTGCTACAAGCCCTGCACCGTTTCCGGCGGCGGCAAGTCGGAGATCTCCAAGTCCCTGGAGTCCGCCCTGCTGTCAGGGCCCTACTACGTGCAGGACCTGAAGCAGGACCTGGACGAGGTGGAAAGGATCTTCCAGCGGGATTACAGCGACCGCTTCCAGACCCAGCCGCCGGAGGGGTCGGACACCCGCCCCCTGCTCTCGCCCAGGCGTACCGTGGGTTCGGTAATCAAGCTGCTCACCCCGTCGGACGACTACACCCCTGAATACAGCGCCTGGCTGAGCACCATTCCCAACCACATCCGCGCCCTGGTGTTCATCATCAAGCGCTTCTACCGGGAGGAATGGGGAGACAACTGGCGTGAGCATTTCCACGTGGACATGGTCAACGGCCACCCGGGCCACGAGCTCAAGTTCCACCGCCACCGCCTGGAGGCCAGCTATCTGCGCATCGGCCGCCTGGATGACGGCGCCTGGCGGGTCTACAAGAGCCGGCAGGACTTCGTGGGCAGCAAAAAGGTGCAACTGGCGGACGACATCGCCGCCGCTGCCACCCTGCCCCGGGCCCGGCTCAGCCACCTGCACCCGGACACGGCCGGCAATATCGGCGTGAAGCTGGTGGGCAACTGCGAGGCCCGCCTGTTCCAGCGCCCGGACGACGCCAGGCACCGGGGGCTGGACGCCCAGACGGAACTAGACCTCACCGAGGCGGACAATTTCATCTCCAATTTCGAGCCCCTGGGCCGTCAGGACGCCGTGGCGCTCACCGAGGACGTGGTGAACTTCCACCGCTATACCCCGGCCATGCAGGCCTTCATCCGCGAAGCGGCCCGGGAAGACGGTTATTTCGTGTCCTCCGCCCATGCCCGCATGGTGAACGGCAAGCCCTGCCCCAACGTGCGCTACCTGCAGAAACGCCCGGACCTGGCCCACCCCGGGGATGGGCATATCGCCCGCATGGGGGTGCGCCTGGCCCGGCGCATGCCGGGCAACGCCCCCGTGCACTGGGTGGTGGATGCCATGCTGCCCGGACGGCGCAACAACCCGCGCAAGCCCGGCATCCGGCCCCTGGCGGTGTATGGCCCCATCCACTACCAGGATCTGCCCGAACTGTTCATGGATTTCATTGCCAGCCTGTCAGGCAAATCCCCTTCCACCACCGGCGCAGGTTCTGAAGGCGCCCTCACCAAGGGTCCATTCAACGCCCTCACCTATACCGCGGACCTGAACAATGCCCTGGTGTCCTTCATCCTCTGCGGTCACCAGGGCTTTTCCACCGCCGCCGGGTTCATCGGCCCGGATCGGCGGGTGGACCACGACGTCAGCTTTCTCATGCCCGAGATCTGGTGCCGGCTCACCGCCCAGGAACGGGATGCCCGCTGGCTCATCGAGCGGGGTTACCTGGAACCGGTGCAGGACTTCGTGCACAAGGGGCGAAGCGTGCCTGCCAGCCGCCTGGGCTGGCGCATCACCGCCCGTTTCCTGCACGCCTTCCTGGGACGCATCTTCGATGACCCCCTGGGCATCTTCGACGAAGCCATGCTGCGGCCCGAGACCCAGGACCTGGACGCCTTCGCCGATGGCATCCTGCACATCGCCGAAATGCACCAGAAGGTGGCCCAGGGCTATCTGCAAGACGGCTCGGTGGCAGACGCCTGCCCGCCCCTGCAGGCCCTGCTGCACATCATGGCCCAGGGACAGTACCAGGGTAAGGACCTGTCCCATGCGGACATCCGTGCCCTCTTCACGCGGGAGAACCTGCTGGCCAGCGACTGGTACCAGGAGCGCCTGGCCATCCAGCAGGCCCGGGACCTGGCCCTGGCGGAGCGACAGCTCGCTTACCTGCAGGACTTCCTGCACTCCGCCACCTGCTGCGAAGCCAATCTGCGGGGCGAATGCGAGACCCGTCTGGAAATGGCCAAGGCCCGGCTGGCGGAAGTCCAGTCCCCGGACTACCTGGAAAGCCTGCGGGGTGGCCTGGGGGCCGACTGGGTGCACCGGGAGATCTGAAAGCCCGGGAGCCGGGCTTCCTGGGGCCGCCAGATTTAGAACGTCCTCGGCCCCGATTCGCCGCCATAGCTGCCCGGGGCCGGCTGGCCCGGGATCAGTAGCCCACTGCGGCCAAGGCACCCAGAGGGCCTGTTGCGCGAATGGCCTCGATCTGTTCCCGCTGCCGGGTGTAGAGGGTGCCGCCAAAGCTCACCGCGCTCATGGAGATCTCGGCGAAATGCTCCCGGCTGCGGGGGATCACCAGCATCCAGCCGTCATCCACCAGCAGATTGAACGGTGGCAGCAGGCCGTCTGCATCCGGCTGCAAGCCCAGCACCTGGCAAGCCCGCACGACACCGGCATGCAGACTGGCGGCCATCTCCGCCACCGGCTCACCCTTTCCACAACGCACGCGCACGAAGCAATGCCGCATGGGCAACACCGCATGGGTGGTGGTGCCCTGCTCCGGCAGGTCCGCCGGCAAACCCGGCTTATAGATGCCCAGAGTGGCATTGCCCGGCGCCGACGGGATCCACTGCACATGCTTGTGGCGCTGGCTGGCCCCCGCCGCCAGACCGCCGTTGTACAGCCCCAGTCCCCCCGCCTCCTGCATGAGGATGGCCAGGGCGGTGAAATCGCTGAGGGTCAGGGGCAGCAACTGCTCCTCGAATTCGATCCGGGCCAAGACCAGATGGCGTGTGCACAGGGGAAATTTGTTGAGAATGGCCACATGCTCCGCACCTATGGGCCCAACCGTGAGATCCACTTCCGGCTTGAGAAAGGGATTGAAATTCGGGTCCCGAGGACCGCCAGGGATGGCCACCGTCTTCGCGCCATCCCCATCCTTGCCCGCCTGGGTCCCGGTGCTGGCATCCTTGGCGGCCAGGGAAGATACCCAGCGCACGATGAAGCGGATGCCCCCATCCTGCAATTCGATCTGCTCTGCCTGCACCGGTTGCAAGGCCCCACTGGCCAGGGCCGCGGCACTGCGGGCATCGATGGCCTCGATCCAGCCTGTACTCATGTAATCTTTCTCCTCGTGCTGACTGTGGACACAAAACGGCTATTGTAGGCCGGCCCCAGACATCTTTTCATTCGCCAGGAAAAACCCCATGACCGAAGGTATCCGTCTGTCCAAGCTCATGTCCGAGCGGGGCCTGTGCTCCCGCCGGGAGGCCGACGCCTTCATCGAGCGGGGCCTGGTCTTCGTGGACGGCGTGCGCATCAGCACGCTGGGCACCCGGGTACCTCCGGACTGCAGGATCGAGCTGGACCCTTCCGCCCGCAGACAGCAGCAGCAACGGGTGACCCTGCTGCTGCACAAGCCCGTGGGCTTCGTCTCCGGCCAGCCGGAACCGGGTTACGAACCGGCCGTGAGTCTGATCCGCCGGGACACCCAGTGGCTGGAAGGGGGTGGTCCCCGTTTCGCTCCCGGCATGCTCAAGGGCCTGGCCCCGGCGGGGCGTCTGGACATCGATTCCACGGGGCTCCTGGTCCTCACCCAGGACGGTCGCGTGGCCCGGCAACTCATCGCTGCGGACTCCCAGATCGACAAGGAATATCTGGTGCGGGTGCAGGGTCAGTTGTCGGCCCAGGGCCTGCAACTGCTCAACCACGGCCTGGAGCTGGATGGCCACGAACTGCGTCCTGCCCAGGTGAGCTGGCAGAACACGGACCAGCTCAAGTTCATCCTGCGCGAAGGCCGCAAACGCCAGATCCGGCGCATGTGTGAACTGGTGGGACTGAAGGTGGTGGGCCTGAAGCGGGTGCGTATCGGCCGGATCCGCCTGGGTGATCTGCCCTTGGGCCAATGGCGCCCCCTGCAGCCCGGTGAGCGGTTCTGAAGGCCGCCCCATGTCCCAGGTCATGTCCCAGGTCATGTCCCAGGTCATGTCCCAGAGCATGTCCCCGCGCCAACTCCTGGAATCCGCCTTCCAGGTTGCGGTACGCGGAGTGCAGGCCGATAGTCTGCTGCCACCCCACCTACCCGCGCCCCCTGCCCGGGGCCGGCTCCTGGTGATCGCCGTGGGCAAGGCCGCCGCCGACATGGTGACCTGCGTGGAAGCCCATTACGCCCCGGAGCTGCCCCTGACAGGCCTGGCCCTGACCCGTCACGGCCATGCCCTGCCCAGCCAGCGCATCCCGGTGCTGGAAGCGGGCCACCCTCTGCCGGACGCCCAGGGCCTGGCAGGGGCACAAGAACTGTTGCAGATCGTGCAGGACGCCACCCCGGCAGACCACATCCTGACCCTGCTCTCCGGTGGCGGCTCCAGTCTGCTGACTCTGCCCATGGCGGGACTGAGCCTGGAAGACGTGCAGGCCACCATGCGGGCCCTGTTGCAGTCCGGGGCCCCCATTGCGGACATCAATTGCGTGCGCAAACACCTGTCCCGCACCCTGGGGGGGCGTCTGGCGCAAGCCAGCTCCGCCCCGGTCACGGCCTTGTTGCTCTCGGATGTGGTGGGGGATGACATCAGCGTCATCGCCTCCGGCCCCTTTGCCCCGGACCCCAGCCGCTATGCGGATGCCCTGGCGGTCCTGCAGAACTGGCGGGTGCACGTGCCTGCCGCCATCCACGCGCATTTACGGCTTGGCGCCCAAGGCGGCCTGCCGGAAACCCCCAAGCCCGGAGATCCCTGTTTTGCCCGGGTGGACACCCGTATCGTGGGCAATGGACATACCGCCCTGGAGGCAGCTGCCCAGCACT